>DLYJ01000033.1 GCA_003447785.1 Treponema sp. | reverse complement strand
TTACAGGAAGCCTTACTGACGATGATGACCTGACAGGTTCAACATTAAAGATTTACGAAATCTTCAGCGGAACTGTTAACGCAGTTGCATATACTCAGACTGCCGCCCCTGCAACTGCGGCAGCCTGGGCTAGCTATACTCAGCCGGCCGGAACTTTGAGCTACAGTACGACAACAGGCGACTGGTCTTACACACCGCTTGATTCAACTGACGGCGAAAAGGAACTTTACATTTACTTTAAGGACAGTGAAGGCGGAGTATTCTGGACGGCTTATAATTTGAGCGCTTCAGGAACTTACAAGGCTGTTCAGGACAAGACCTGCATGCCTCGCGTTTACTTTAAGCGTTCAGAAAGCGACAGTTACGGTTCAACTGCAGCTCTTAAGTATTCAACTGACGGTAACAGCCCGGAAATTTCTTCGGTTAAGATTGCCTACGGTGCAACAGAAGCCGCCGCAGAAGCCGCAGCTTTTGCTTCAATAAATGACATTTATGGTGGTGTTTCAAGACGCTACGCAAGATTCCAGATTATTGCCCATGACGCAAACGGAATCAGCACTGTCAGTGCAACAATCGGCGGAACTGACCTCTCATTAACCGGAACTGCAACTGCCGGTACTGTAAATCAGGATGCTGATTCTACATGGACAAGTAATGTTGTAGACCTCTATACATTCGGCAACACCGAATTAAGCGTTGTTGCAAAGGCTGTGGACGGATCAGGTCTGTATTCAAACAAGACAGAAAGCTTCCTCAACGACTACGACGTTGGAAGTGATTCAATCCGAATTACAACTCCAAAGATGAGCGGTTCAGGAACATATACAACTATCGATACTCTGACAGGTTCCATCGAAATCACCGGTACATCAAACGACGGAACAGGAAGCGGAATCGCATCAATCGCATGGATGGTTCCGGCTGCCGGTCAGAAAGCAGACACTATTGCCGCAATGTACAACACAATCGGAAGCCGCACTTACGATGCTTACCAGAGCGACATTGCCGCTGCCGACATAACATACGACTGGCATGACTGGGCAACATACGGTAATACAAACAGCAGCCTCTCTGACTGGGAATTTGACTTTGACGGAACTTCAAAAATTCTCCTGGAGAATTTCTGCGACCCTACAAAATACAATGTAAGTCTTTCAAACTTTGTTTACACAATTCCTATGTTGTTCCGTATGGAAGACAATTTAGGAAACGTAAGTGTAATCACGGCTTATTCAATTAAGTTTAACCCTAATGCGGACTGGCCTACAGCACGCATTATCTACCCGACAACAAGCGGAACATCCAAGGTCGGCGGAACTGTCCGCGTGTCAGGTTCTGCAACTGATAACAAAAGTGTATCTGCGGTTTATGTTCAGATTTCTACAACTTTAAACGCTCAGGGTAAACCTGACTGGAGCAGTACTGACAGTGCAATCACTGCCGGTCACGCAGCTGCCGTTTCAAAAGTCGGGGAGAGCACAACATACAACTCTGTAGTTTCCCTCACATCCCTCGGTTTGAGCGGTTTGCCGAAACAACCCGGATATAATTCAACAACTGACGGATGGGGTATCCTTGCATCAAATACAGTAAGCTGGTTCCTTGAAATCAACAAATACGGCGAACTTGACAATAAGGACGTTTACATCCGTGCCTGTGCAGTTGACTACAACGAAAATCTTCCGCCAAATATGGGTCTGTGGAGTGACTTCCAGAAGGTTCTCTTTGATGCAAACGTTCCACAGCTTGGCGTTCAGACTGGTTCCCGGGAAGTTGTAATCTTTGAAGATGAAAATGCTGTAAAAGGTGCCGCTTCTGCATCTGCCGTTACTGGTGCCGTAACAAACGCCAGCAAGACTTATGCTTCTGACATGTATCTTTCTAACGTGGCAGGACAGTGGTACTTTATCCTCAGTGCCGAAGACGGTTCGGGAATTCAGGAAATTGTTATCAAGGAATCAATCGGCGGTAACACTGCAAGTACAATTTGTGACGCAACCTGGACTTCGGGCGAAACTGCAGGCGTTAAGAAGGTAAGCGATGTAATCTTTGTTGATGACAACTGGGCTTACAACGTTGTAAATGAAGTACAGCAGGCAAAATCTTACACAGACAAGTGGATTTACCTGCCTGTAGACACAAGTTCTGACGGATATATTTCGTATACAATTACCGCATATGAAGGAACTGATACCAAGCTCTATTCTTCAGGAATTTATACATTCAACATTGATAATTCGGCTCCAACCCTGACAACAATTACTTCAGAAGACACCCGCATTTCTAATACGGAAAAGCTTGTTGCAGGTAATAAACTCGTTAACTCTAACGGCGGCTATGTAAGCCTTTCTTCTACAGTTGACGACAGCGGTTCGGGCTTTGATAAACTTGCAGTCTACTTTATCCGCGATACTACAAAGGACGGAGATGCAGACACAATTTACAATCCGTACCCGACAGGTTCAAGCGAAGCATGGACAACAACACCTGCCGCTGCTGTAGCTGTAAGCGGATTGACTCAGGCAGATGACCTCTACGGAAAATCTGTTGACGGTACAATTGACGGAGACAACAACACATTTACCGCCTCTACCGCATCTGACATTTCTGACAACGCAAACATCCGTGTCGGCGGACTTGCAAAGATTAACGGCTCTTACTACATCATCACAGATGTAAGCGGTGGTGTGGTAACTGTTAAGGCTGACACCGCCCTTATCAGTAACGGTAATGGTGCAGATACAGTATTCTTCCCGTACGCATTTGTTGTTCAGTACGATCTGACATGGCAAAACAAGGAAACCTGGACTTCAGATTCAAACAACTACTCGACAAACACATATACAATTACAGAAGATGACGAAGACGGTATCATGCAGACGGTTGAAAAGTCAGGAACTACATGGAAGTGGACATTGTACATTCCATCGGCAGCAATCCCTGACGGAACAATCGACATCAGGTGGACCGCATTTGATAAGGCTGGAAACAGTGAAAATTCAAGCGTAAGCACAATGATTTCAAACTCACTGCCACGCCTGAGCAAGGTCTTCCTTGCAACCGACCTGAATGGCGGCGGCTCATTTGAAGATGCCGAATACTCATACACAAAGGTAAGTTCAAGCGGAATCGAAGTTTCTTACTGGGGTTACTCTGCCGAAAACGCAAACGGCGAAGTTCAGGAAGTTGTAACTCTCGACACAGACTACACTTACCTTGCAAACGAAGGTGATACTACAGGCACAAAAGGCTTGTATTATGTTCGCTCTGCCTTTGATGCGGCCCTTGAATTTACAAGCGGCGGCGACAGCGATATTTACTATATTCCTTCTCTTGCAGCAACTGCGGCAACAGGACCTGTTGCGGGCAAGGCAAGTGCCGGAACCCTATCTCCATTCACTGCAACAACAAATGTGGATGCACAGAAACATATTTCACTCACCTCATTTACAGGTTTAAGCGGTTATGCAGCAGGCATGGAAAACACCGCAGACAATGTTAAGAGTACAAACGGAAAATCTCCGGTTAAGACTTATCTTACATTGAGCCTGTGGGATAATGTAAACATTGCCGCAGATGATACGGCAAACAGCGTATTCATTGCGACAAAGGATGTTACTGATGGAACAGGTCTTGTAACAAAATACGGTAACCAGTTTACAGTAGTAAATATTCCGATTTACATCGATATGACGGACGATAACGCTCCGGAAGTTGAATTCAACACACCGACAGCGGTAGAAGGCGAGGGCCATGTTGATATTGGAGATAATACAATATTTACCGGCTCAAATGAACTTGA
>DLYJ01000254.1 GCA_003447785.1 Treponema sp. | reverse complement strand
TCGCGGTTCTGGAACCGTTCGTAAATTTTAAGGCCTGTAGTGCCGTCTTTTCCATCAATAAAAACTTTGTATTTCATATTGCCATTATAAGAAAAAATTATATGTTGGGCAAAGGTTTTTGCCGATAATGTCGGTATGAAAAGGTTTTTTGCTGTTTCAAGTATTTGGTTTATTCTCGCATGCAGCGTTTTATGCCAGAAACTTACTGGTCAGACCGTGTCTTCCACCTCAGCAAATTCTGTTTCGCTCAAGTATACCGGCACGGGCGGTTACTCACTTGTTGAACGCACAAATCTCAGGCGCTATGTAAACGGAAAATACGTCGGGCTCACCAGCCGCGAAGTCCGTTCATTTGTAAGTCCGAGCCTTCCTCCCAGCAAAAAATTTATAGCCAAAGGCAGCATGTTTGAACACGACCAGTGGTATGACGGAAGTTTTTATGTAATGGAAGAAACTTTGCGCAATAACCAGGCCGCTGCCGCAGGTGTTCACGAAGCAATTCAATCAGTTTTTCATATTTCGCCGAACGGTCAGCTGACGATGCATAAGGATAACGGATATCCCAGTTACAGAAGTTTTCCGGCATATGGCGCAGATTTTGTAAAGGCCGGAGACACATGGCAGGCAATGGCCGAGCGTTCGGTAGACCCGATGAACAAGGGCGTTTTTACCCGAATGCCGATGCTCGTTATGTACACCTTTGCAGGAAGCGAAGTGTACAAGGGAAAGGACGTTTATCGAATCAAGGCAATCTGGCAGACTTCTTATGGCCCGTCGGAATATGATGTGCGCGGAGATGCGTCCCTCAAAAAGGCGGCAGGAGGACACAAGGCAGATATCATAGTTCTCAAGTCCACCTGCGAACCGATTCTTGTAATCGACAATACCGACGAAACCTTTTTTTATTCGGACGGAACCCAGATAAATTTTAAGGGAACAATTACACTCTTTACAGAATTTCCTCCGGCAGTTGATACCGAAAAAATCGTTACAGCCCTCAACCGTGTTGCAACCGTTGCCCCGCAGGCCGGCACTTCCGGAAGCGGCGTTGTTACGGGTGGAACAGGCGGTGTCGTGTCAGGGGTTGGGGGCTCAGGAAGCGCTGCAGTTGCAGGCGTTGCGGGAACCTATAAAAACAATGTGCTTGTAGAAAAAACACCTGCAGGAATCCGTTTGAGTGTGCGTGATATAAAATTCAAGCCGGACAGCGATCAAGTAGTTGAATCAGAAAAGACCCGCCTGGATGAACTTGCAAAGGTTCTTGCAATGGCACCCCAGTCAAAATTCTTAATCGAAGGTCATACGGCAAGCGTTGGAAGACCTGAAGGCGAAAAAACGCTTTCAATAGAACGGGCAAAGAGGATTGCGCAGGAACTAGCTGAGCGCGGTATCACGGGTGACAGATTTATCTGCCGCGGATGGGGCGGAACAAAACCTGTTGCAGGCAATGACACGGACGAAGGACGGGCACAAAACCGCCGTGTCGAAATTACGATTCTTGAATAGGGTACCGCTCCCCTTAATCAGCGTCTGAAAATCAACCGAAAATCTCGTCTTTATGCATCGTTCCGAGGGCGTGAGTGGCCTCAGAAAGAGAAAGGTCTGTGTGAGCCTTGCAGAATTCATTTAAATCAATGGAAAAGCGGTTCATCGAAAAATGCTGGAAGACAAAAACTCTGTTCCAGGCGTCTTTTACGCTGTCGTAAGCGTGTAAAAGGTGGTCGCGGTACGGGATAAAAAGACCTTTTCCCTTTAACTCCGCGTAACCTACGAGCCAGAGTTCCGTGTTGCGGAACGCCTGATGCAGTTGGGCAGTTTTCTGAGCCATGTAAATCTGACTGTCCAGAATCAGTTTTTCAATCTGCGGGCCGCCGTTTTTAATCAGATATTTTATCTGGCTGGTCTTTGCCGTGTGGACAGGCGTTTTATTCAATATAATTACGTTTTTCCTAAAATCCGTGTTGAATTCAGCATGTCGGGCAAAAAAGCCGGCTGCAATTTTTCCGCTCTGGCCAACAAGGTATTTGCGGTTTTTTGCCAGCTGCTCGTCTTTGCCGGGGTTGTCGCCAATTACAATAAGATTGATCTGATCCTGCTGCGTAACTGAATCCAGAGCGCTGTTGTAAACCACTGCGGTTTCGCTTGGATACTCCGGGGTGTTTCCTGCAAGGGCGGCGTCTTTCTGGAGAGGCTTGAGGACAGAGGAAAATTGCTGGTTCAAGTGAGTGCAGTATTGTTTAAAGTCGTTTCTAAAAGAAACAAAAGCATTCCATTCCTGGTCAGTCATTTGAGATTCCTTCGTTCATTCTGAAATAATCTGCGCTTGCAGTCATTATAAAGCCGTCAGTTTTTGCCTTATGCAGTGACGGAAAAAAGCCTTTTATTATACGGAGGGTTTTAAAATTCAATTTTTTGTAGACACAAAGCGCGCCTGTCCATTCTTCGTTTACCAGGAGGACAACGGTTTTAATTGAATTATAAGCGCCGCAAATTGAATTCAATGAATCCTTAAAAAAGTTGAATGAAAGGCCCTTTCCGCGGTAATCGGGAGCAAGTGCAAAGGAACTTACATATAAAACAGAGCCGGTGTCAGTATGCATTTTTTTTGCTGAGTGACCGAGTTCAAAAAATTTGTCTTCTGGAACCGATGGCCATATTTCTGAACAAAAATATCCGGCGGTAACTGCGTGCCCCTGTTCAAGGACGGTCTTTTCTGAAACATCCTGCAAAATCAAAAATCCGTTTGGAAAGACGCTCATGCGTTCTTCGAAGGTTTTCTGATTTTCCTGAATCTGGGGAATAAAGGCAGACCGTTCAATTGCCATTATCGAATTAATATCAAAACTCTTTGCGGGATAAAGTTTCATAAAAAAAGTATAGCAAAAAAAAAGGGGCTGTCCAATAAGTGCAAAAAGTGTCATTTTCGGGCTTGACCCGAAAATCTATTTTATTACAATACAAGAGATTGCCGTGTCTAGCACGGCAATGACTCATAATTATTGGACTGCCCTTTATCTGTTTACTTTTTAATCAAAAATTCCTGAGAATCGTAGGCGTCAATCAGAATCTTCTTGATGTCTTCGACAAGCGGAACACGCGGATTTGCCGGTGAACACTGGTCTTCATAAGCAAGGAAGGCGAGTTTATCAACAGCGTCCATGTAAACTTTTTTGTCCAGGCCCTGACTCTTGAAGTTCATTTCGATGCCGAGACGGGCGGCAAGTTCACCACAGGCCTTTGCGTAAGACTCTACACCTTCTGCAGTTGTTTTTGCAGGGAGACCGAGCATGCGTGCAAGTTCTGCGTAGCGTTCTGCGGCTTTGTAGTAGTTGTATTTTGGCCATGTGCTCAACTTATCCGGCTGAGTTCCGTTGTAGCGGATTGTGTATGGAAGAAGAATTGCGTTTGCGCGTCCGTGGGGTACGTGGAATTCGGCACCAACCTTGTGAGCCATTGAGTGGTTCATTCCGAGGAAGGCGTTGGCAAAAGCCATACCTGCAAGACAAGAAGCGTTGTGCATTTTTTCTTTTGCTTCGTCATCTCGTGGAGCATCTTTAAAGCCTGCTTTATAAGAGCGTTCAAGATACTTGAATACCATCTTTATTGCCTGAATACAAATACCGTCAGTAAAGTCGTTTGCGAGTGTAGAAACGTAAGCTTCTGTTGCGTGAGTCAAAACATCCATACCGGTATCTGCGATAATCTTTGGTGGCAGACTGTAAGTGAATGTCGGGTCGATAATCGCAATTGTCGGAGTCAGAGCATAGTCTGTGAGCGGATATTTTTTGTGTTCAACTTTGTCTGTAATTACGGCAAATGGTGTAACTTCAGAACCTGTTCCTGATGTTGTCGGAATACAAACAAGCTGTGCCTTCTGGCCGAGGTTTGGATAACGGAAAGCGCGTTTACGGATGTCCATAAATTTCTGCTTGAGGTCGTTAAAGTCAACATCAGGATTTTCGTAGAAGAGCCACATACCCTTTGCACAGTCCATTGCCGAACCGCCGCCAAGGGCGATGATTGTGTCAGGAGCAAAACTGCGCATAAGTTCAACGCCTTCGTGTACTGTCTGAATTGACGGATCAGGTTCAACATCACAGAAAAGCTGGTACTGAACTGGATCGCGGCGCAGCTTGAGCTGGTCTGTAACTTTATCAACAAATCCAAGATCCACCATTGAACGGTCTGTTACGATGATTACTTTGTGAACATTCTTCATCTGGTGAAGGTATTCAATCGAATCGCGTTCAAAGAAAATTTTTGATGGTACTTTAAACCACTGCATATTGTTTCGTCTCCTTCCGAGTTTTTTGATATTGAGTAAGTTTACGGCGCTTACGTTGTCGTCGGTTGAGTTGTGTCCGTATGAACCGCAACCGAGTGTAAGCGATGGAAGGAATGAGTTGTAAACGTTACCGATTCCACCGAATGTTGATGGTGAATTCCAGATTATGCGGATTGCAGGAACTAAGTCGCCGAAGCGTTCTGCAAGTTTTTTGTCTGCAGTGTGGATTGCAGCTGAGTGTCCAAGTCCGTTAAAGCGTACTGAAGCTTCTGCCTTTTTAAGACCGTCTTCCGTATCCTTTGCTTTTACGATTGCAAGAACAGGAGAAAGTTTTTCCCGGGTCAAACATTCATCAACGCCGATGTCCTTACATTCAGCGAGAATGATGCTTGTGCGTTCAGGAATTGTAAAGCCGGCATTTTTAGCGAGCACTCCCGGTGCCATACCAACGACATCCGGATTCAATTTTGCAACTGTCGGATCGTTTGTTACGCCGAACATGTATTTTTCCAGCTTTTTCTTTTCTTCAGGAGTTGCAACGTATGCGCGGTATTCTTTGAACATCTTGATTGCATCATTCCAGATTTCCTTGTCGATGATGGCTGTCTGTTCAGAAGCACAAATCATACCGTTGTCGAATGCTTTTGACATTACAACGTCGTTAACGGCCTGCTTGAGATTACAGGTTTTTTCGATGTAAGCCGGAACGTTACCCGCACCGACACCCAGGGCAGGCTTACCGCAGGAGTATGCGGCACGAACCATTGCGTTACCACCGGTTGCCAGAATTGTTGCAACGTCCGGGTGGTTCATAAGGTCGTTTGTTTTTTCCATCGATGGTTCTTCAATCCACTGAATACAGTTTTCAGGAGCGCCGGCTTTTACGGCTGCTTCGTAAACGATTTTTGCGGCTTCAATTGAACATTTGATGGCGCTGGGGTGGAAAGAGAAAATAATCGGGTTACGGGTCTTAAGACAGATAAGTGACTTAAAGATTGCAGTAGAAGTAGGGTT
>DLYJ01000234.1 GCA_003447785.1 Treponema sp. | reverse complement strand
CACCGGAAAGAACCTTACCCGATGTTGGAACGGTAACGTTGTATGCCCGGGCAAGACGTGTAATCGAATCCAGGAGGATTACTACATCCCGTTTGTGTTCAACAAGTCGCTTAGCCTTTTCGAGAACCATTTCTGCTACCTGAACGTGGCGTGTTGCCTGTTCATCAAAGGTTGAAGAAATAACTTCGCCCTTGATTGCCCGTTCCATTTCAGTAACTTCCTCAGGACGTTCATCAATCAGAAGAACGATGAGATAAACTTCAGGGTTGTTTGTTGTAATTGCGTTTGCAATTTTCTGCATCAGGATTGTTTTACCGGCTTTTGGAGGAGCAACAATCAGGAGACGCTGTCCCTTACCGATAGGTGCAAACAAATCAACGATTCGGCTTGAGTATTCATCTGAAACTGTTTCCAAGGTAAGTTTTTCGTCAGGATAAAGTGGTGTAAGGTTTTCGAACGGTACGCGGGTCTGTGCAACGCGTGGTTCATCAAAGTTTACGGTTTCGATGCGCAGAAGTGCAAAGAAACGCTCACCCTCTTTAGGACTGCGTGTCTGACCATAAACTGTATCTCCTGTTTTTAAGTTAAAAAGACGAATCTGGCTCGGGCTGATGTAAATATCATCAGGGCCAGGAAGATAGCTGTTCTGCGGGCTTCGCAAAAAGCCGTAGCCGTCAGGAAGGATTTCAAGGGCACCGCTTGCAAAAATAAGTCCGCCGTGCTCTGTATGTGCCTTTAAGATTACAAAAATCAAATCCTGCTTTTTCATTGAAGGAATTTCTTCTTCGGCACATCCATATTCGATTGCCATCTGACGAAGTTCCGGCATTGTTTTTTTTGTAAGGTCATTGATTAAAAGGCGGGGTTTGGATTCGTATTCTTCTGGATTTTCTATGATTTGTGCTGCTTCTGTTGCGGCATCGCGGGCAGCGTTTCGTTCTGCTATTCTCTGACGGTAAGATTCGCGGCGGTTAACAGCGTGGGAACGTCGGTCTGTTTTTTCTGAACCGCCTTTGTCGCCATCAGTTTTTGTTACCACAACTTTTCTTCGCGTTTTAACAACGACGCGGGCTTTTTCTTCGCCCTCAGCAGGGGTTGTTTCTTCTGTACCTGCAGACGGTTCTGTCTGTTGAACTTCAGCTGTCTGAGCCTGTTCCTGTGCAGGATTACTCATGTCCAGTTCCAACTGATTCTGAGATTCTGCGCTTTCTTTTGCAGAGTCCTCAGACTTGTCGGTAAAACGGCGCTTTAATAAAGCCATTTTAATTCTCCATGTAATTGTGAAATTTGCTAATATATAAAAAATATTAAAGGATTAATAAAAAAACTTAAATGAATAAGCCGATTCAAGCCGCGCTCGCGCTTAAAGACCTGAATCCTAGTTTTCAGGGTTTTTAATAAACCCCGAGCAAAAAAATTGAATTATATATTCAATTATATTCCATTAGTTAAAAAAGTCAATATTTGCCTGTATCTGTGCTGTTTTTAAGAGTCCCCTTAGTGCGGCATGTCCGATTTTACTATCAAAGCCTGTTTGTATTCTTCAGAAGAAGTTGTAAACAGATCTGTGTCGATTTCTTTATCAAGCATTTTTACCTGACCGTCAAAGTCAACGTCGTCCGCAATTCTGAGGCGGGCTGTAACGATGTCTCCGGAAACCTTGCTGCCCGAACACATTTCGATACGCTCTTTTGCTTCGATATTGCCCTTTACGCGGCCCGAAATTACAACAGAATTAACAACGATATCATCAACTTCACAGATTGCGCTTTTGTCGATTTCAAGCTCGCCTGTTGACTTGATGCTTCCCTTGAATTTACCGGTAATAATCAGATTGTCAGTAAATTCGAGAGTTCCGTCAAACTCAGTTTCCTGACCAAAAACGGTTAAATTCTTTTTAGGAGTTTCTTCAGTTTCTGTTGTTTCTGCTGGTTTTACGTTCTGCTGTGACATATTGTTTTATTCTATCGAATTTACCGGGACTTCGCAATACAAAAAGCCCTTCTTAAAAGGCTCCATCATTTGAATTACCTTTCCCTGCCCGTCAATTACACAGGTCTGGCCGCTATTTGTGCAGCGAAGGCTGTATAATCCGGTCTCTGCCGAGCGAAAAACTGCCTGAGACAGGTGCTGGTACTGGCAGGCAGCGCTGTTTGACCAGTAATCGTTTGACACATTGATAAAAATGTCAGCCCCCATTTCTGCCATTTTTTTTGTAATATCAGAAAAAGTGTCTTCAAAACAGACCGGTGTTCCAATTTTTATTGAATTCAATCCGATTAACTGAATGTCCTCACCTTTTTTCCAGAACTTGTTTCCGCTCTTTTCCATTCTGTTTTTTATCGGTTTTAAAAGAAAACATTCCGGAAAATCTTCAGAAAAAGGAACCAGATGATTTTTATTGTAAACCTGATAATTTACAGGAAAGTCATCAGTGCCCTGGACTTTCTTTGGAGAAAACAAAACCGCGCTGTTATAATCAAGATAATTGTTTCCGCTTAAAACCGGCACATTTATCTGATTTATGAATTCAAAAAGTGACCGGGCAAGGGTGAAGCGGCGTTCATTTGTATGGTTTTTATAGTGATTTATAACGTCAACAACGACGGCAGACTCGCTCCAGACAATGAGCTGTGTGTCAGGATGCTGTGCAAGGCCCTGGAGTGTAAGGTCCTTTAACTGCTCTACTTCTTTTGTATACTGTTCAATTCCGTTTTTCCACGGGTCGCTGTTATTTTGAATCATCAGAACTTTCAGGGCGGAAGTTTTATTTTCTTTTTGCCGAATAAATGATGCGGACAAAATTACAATAGCAAAAGAGCAGATTAAAAAAAATATTTTTGAAAGATGAATTTTTATCTTTTTATCGTGAATTATTTCTGCGAGCGTAAAATTCGTTAAATAAATTAAAAAACTTATTCCCCACACGCCAAAGATACGGGCAGTTTTTACCAGGG
>DLYJ01000163.1 GCA_003447785.1 Treponema sp. | reverse complement strand
CTCTTGGAAGGCGGATTCTTGAAAAAAACGGTTTTGCACAGTACGAAGTTTCCAATTTTGCCCGTCCAGGAAAAGAAAGCCTTCATAATCAGGCTTACTGGAACTTAAAGGATTATGCCGGCTGTGGCGCAGGCGCCACTGGAACCTTTTACGGCAAGGAATTGCGCTTTACAAACAAGTATGACGTTCAGAAATATATTGATTTCTGGAGCAGGGCGGATTCAGTTAAAAACGAATTTGAACTGTGCGAAGTTGAAAAACTTGATATGGAAACGCAGATTTTTGAGTATCTGATGATGGGATTTCGCATGTTAAGGGGAGTTTCTTCAAAGACGTTTGCGGAGCGTTTCGGCGTTTCCCTTGAGAAGAGAATTGGTGTTGAAGGCGGAGTTTTTGATGAGTGGAAAAAAAATCGCCTTGCACGAAAAACTTCCGTACAGGGCGACATTTATTACAGCCTTAACAAAAAGGGAATTACTCTGCTGAATCTTTTTTTGGAACAGTTATTGTAAAGCTTGTTCCCACATTCTTTTCCGAGGCAACGTCGATTTTCCAGTGATGGATGTCAATGATGTTTTTTACGATTGAAAGTCCGATTCCAAAGCCTTCATCCTGGCGGGAATTTGAACCCCTGTAAAAAATATCAAAGATGAACTTAATGTCTTTTTTATCGATTCCGATACCTGTATCCTTGATTGTCATGACAATCTTGTCTTTGTCTTCGTCTGCAATCAGCGAAATTGTTCCGCCTTTCGGTGTGTAACGCAGTGCGTTTGAAAAAAGGTTTCCCATCAGGCGCTGTAAAAGTTCATGATCAAATACAACTTTGGTTGTCGGTTTGACATTCAGATGAAGTTCGATTTTCTTTCCTGCAACTTCACCGCGGATTTTACAGTCCTTGCCAAAGTATTCGAGGGCAGGGCGTATCGGCTGTTTTTTAAGGATGTTTGTCCAGTCAGAACCTTTGAGACGGACAAAGTTAATGAGCGTATTGATCATTAATTCCAGCTGCTCTGTTTTTTCGCGGATTAACTTTACGGAATCCCGGATTTCTTCCCTGTTATCCATGACACCGTCGTCAATTGCTTCTGCGTAACCCTTGATTACTGCAATCGGTGTGCGTAAGTCATGGCTCATACCCATGATGAATTTGTTGCGGCGGTCCCTTTCTTCCAGGAGGGCAAGACGCATTTTTTCCAGGTCTTCGATAAGTTCGGTAATTTCGTTTTCTCCCCGTGGGGTTGCACGGCGTTCAAGAGGGGCTGTGACATTACCGTCTGCGAGTTTTTTTGTAGATTTCTGTAAAAAAACAATTGAACTGGAAATTGTTGCTGAAAGTTTAACCAGTAAGTAGATTGCAACTGATTCTAAAAGTGCGGCAAGAACATAGATGAGCTGTGATGTTTTGCAGATGCTTTCTACCGTTATATTTTTTGTATATAACGGTAGTCCGAGTATTGTAAGGATTTGAAGAACAACAACTCCGGCTATATATAAATTAAGTCGTTGTCGGATTTTCATTAATCGTTACCTTTATCGAATCTGTATCCCATGCCGAATACGGTTTTGATGTATTTTGGTGAAGAAGGGTTTTCTTCGATCTTTTTTCTAAGACGCTGTACGTAAACTGCAACTGCGGTGATGTCGCCAAACTGTGCTTTCCATACTTCGTGATAGATTTTTTCCGGTCCAAGAGTTTCTCCTTCGTGAGAAATGAGGAATTCAAGAACTTCGTATTCCTTTGTTGAAAGAGGAATTTTTTCAGGACCTTTTTTAAGGACACAGCTGTTGAGAAGAACTGTGTACGGACCAAATTCGTAGGAAGCTTCTGCAGCGGCAGTTACCTTTGCCTGACGGCGGATAATTGCTTCTACGCGGCTTACCAGTACCTTTGGTGAATATGGCTTGGTTACGAATTCATCAGCACCGATTCCAAGACCTTCAATAATGTCTTCATCTGCGTCACGGGCTGAAACAATAATTACCGGAAGTGATGAATTATATTCTCTGCGGAACTTCTTAAGGAAGTCAAAACCACTCATTCCTGGAAGGTTAAGGTCAAGAATGATAAGGTTCGGCATTTGCTTTGCCAGGTGCTCAAAGGCCTCTTCTGCAGAACCAACGGTGTCAACACTCATTCCGGCTTTTGTTAAGTAGATTGACGCAAGATCTGCCATTTCCTTAACGTCTTCGATAATTAATATTTTCAAATTCATATAAAACCCTTTTTTATAAAAATTCTTTTATAATTAAAGAATAACACAGTTGTAATTCAAAAAGCAAGTTTTTTTATAACAATTTTTTTTAGTTTTAAAATTTTCGTGTTATAATCGTTATATAATTCAAAATATAGCAACAAATTTGATGAATTTTGACAATTTTTCAGAAATTTATTAAAATCTGTTATGAAATTCGCCATTTATCGTCCTTAAAATGAAAATTCTACTTGACGATAAACGAATTAGAGGGGAAAATAAATAAATGATTTCAGTTACTCGGTTGGATGGGAAGAAGTACTGGATAAATCCTCATATGATAGAAAGTATGGAAAAAAATCCGGATCTTACTATTACTTTTCTTTCCGGTAAAAAGGTTGTTGTTAAAGACGATGTTGATGAACTGATTCAGCGCATCATCTCTTACCGCAAACAACTTGAAATCACTAAACAGGAATTATAATAAAAAAAGCTGGGTGGGTTTAAGGAGAAGCTTTTATGGATATCGCGAGTATAATCGGTATGGTCGGCGGTGCCGCCGTTATCTTTCTTGGTGTATTTACGTCCGGTGGTTCCCTGGGCGGTATTATCGATATTCCTTCGGTTTTTGTAACAATCGGAGGTTCTTACGCTGCATTGTTCATTGTAGCGCCATTAAAGCAGGCTCTCGGTCTGTGGGGAATTCTGGCGCGTGTCTTTAAAACCTACAATTACGGTGAACAGAATCTGATTCAAAACATGGTAGCCCTTTCGGAAAAGGCCCGCCGCGAAGGTATTCTTGCCCTTGAAGAAGGTCTTGATGATCTGGACAGCCCTTTCATGAAAGAAGGTCTTCGTCTTGTAGTCGACGGTACAGACGGTAACGTAATCCGTGCGATTATGGAAAACGAAATGAGCATGACTGAATCCCGCCATATGAGCTGGATTAACGTAGTTAACCAGTGGGCCGGTTTTGGTCCTGGTTTCGGTATGATGGGTACCGTAATCGGTCTTATCGGTATGTTGAACAACCTGGAAGATAAATCTTCCCTCGGTCCTAACATGGCCGTTGCGTTGATTACAACACTGTACGGTTCCATGCTTGCCAACTGGCTCTTTGGTCCTATGGCTCAGAAACTTATCGCACAAAACTCACAGGAAATTTCTTCAATGGAAATGGTTCTGGAGGGTGTACTTTCCATTCAGGCCGGTGATAACCCTCGTATTCTTGCTATGAAGCTCCTGACTTATCTTGATCCTAAGACAAGAAAGGTTATTGAAGCAGACGTTCTTAAGGATTAGTGATGGCTAAGAAAGAGAAAAAGGAACCTGAGAAACCGTCAACCGCCTGGCAGGGTACCTATGGTGACATGATCACCCTCATGCTCTGCTTCTTCGTAATGTTGTACGATCCTTCCGAAGTTGATATTACTCAGCTTGCACAGATGCAGGCTTCAATCGCAGTTCAGACTGATTCTATGGAAAACCCCACAACAACCGGCGGTATGTCTCTTACAGCCGGCCGTCTCGCTGACCTTGGCAACACCATAAACAGCCTTCCGTCCGTAGAAAAGGGGAAGTCCCTCGGTCTTGCAAAGAAAAAGGCTATTTCTCTTTTTGCCCCGGAAATTCACTCTGCAAAAATCACTGTTTCAAGCGATGAGCGGGGAATCGTAATTACTCTTGCTTCCGACGCCTTCTTTGAACAGGGAAGTGCAGACTTAAATAGTGAAGAAACACGTGATGTTCTTCTGAAGCTTTCCAAATTCTTCCAGGAAGAAGGAATTAAGGACAGACGCTTCAGGATTGAAGGTCATACGGACAGCACTCCTGTCAGTAATGATCAGTTCCCTTCAAACTGGGAACTGTCTGCTGCACGTGCTGTAAATACACTTCATTATCTTGCTGATTTTGGAGTTGATGAAAAACGTTTTTCTGTTGCAGGTTACGCTGACACAAGACCGGTTTTCTCAAACGAAACCCGGGAAGGCCAGGCTTACAACAGGCGCGTAGATATTATAATTCTTGATGAAGGGCATTTTTAATGATATTTTTTTAAGTTATTAAAAATGTATACCGATAATAAAAAAGAGGAGTTCTAAATATGGCAGACGATAACGATATCAATATTGACGATGACGCAACAGGCGGAGAAGACGTTGGTGCCGGTGCTTCTAAAAAAGGCAAGGGTATTGGTGGTCTTTTACCGGCACTTCTCAAATGGATTGCAATCGCCCTGGCAGCCCTTATCTTTATAGTTACAGTTGTAATCATCACTATGAAAATTGCCGGAGGTAACCAGGCTCAGGCTGCGGCAGTTCCTGTTACTGAAGAATATTCGGCAAATAAAGAAATTCTCGACTGGTACAGTTCACTGGGTTCAATCCGTACTAAGACAAGCGATGTAAACCCTTGTTCTGTTATTGTTGACGTTGTTCTTGGTTATAAAAAGGACGATAAGGCTACTTCTACAGAAATCACACAGCGTACAGTTGAATTAAAAGACTTTTTGCGCCGTTATTTTACACAAAAATCTTATGAAGAACTCAGACCCCAGAATGAGGAAGGTCTTCGTATCGAAATCCGTAATGCTATCAACGATTCAATCTTGAGCAGCACAAAGATTAAAGACGTAAGATTTATGCAGCTGGATGTCATTCAGCAGTAGTCATAGAAAGGTAAGGTGGATTAAGACATGAACGAAGTTCTGTCACAGGATGAAATTGACCAGCTTCTCCAGGCAATCAGCTCGGGCGACACCGAGACTGATGACTTTAAGCCGGTTAGTGATACCCGTAAGATTAAAATTTATGACTTTAAACGTCCTGACAAGTTCTCAAAGGAACAGATCCGTACGGTTTCCATCATGCATGAAACCTTTGCGCGTCTTACTACAACTTCGCTCTCAGCACAG
>DLYJ01000058.1 GCA_003447785.1 Treponema sp. | reverse complement strand
GTACCATGAGACTGTTTTGTTGTCACCTTTATTGTACTCAAAATTCAACACTGAAATCTGATACACTTTTTCTACATTCCATGAGTTGCCTTTTTTGGCAGACGTATTCAATAACCGTGCTGACTGGATTTCTGCCCGCTCGCCGAAGTCGTAGTCTTCACTCCTGTTTTGAATTTCAATGTCTGCCTTTTCGCCGTCGTTAAATTCAACGCTTACATCAAAAGTCATCTGCATATCCGAAGATGTATCTGTCGGTGGCTCATTCGGCTGAAGTGTAAGGTCCTTAACCTCTTTTTGAATCATCGCTCCGATAAAGTCTTTCAGCGCCAGGTTTGACTCTTCTGTTCCCTGGGTAAAGATTGCCTTAAACGTGATGTCACAGCGCGGGTTTAAAATAGCCGTAGGCGAAGGTCTTAAAGTTTGTTTCTGATTCATTTCTGGTCTCCTATATTTTTTGTCCGAGAGCAAAAACTCTCTAACATATATATAGATGGTGAAATTCAAAAATCGGCAAAGTCCTGAGAAAAAAAGTTTTAAAAATCGTGTTATCTGGGCTACTGCCGGCCTGTGTTCATCTGTGTCCCATCGCCCTCTCACTTTGACAAAAAAGCGGTTAATGTCAAATTCAACATTGACATTTTTAATATGCACAGTAAAATTGTATTCATGAAACGCACGTACGACGACTCAATGTTTATCGATACATTTGAACACGAATACACATGGCTTAACGGCTTTATGCGAAATGTAAGGCGCTTTGGGGAACGTACGGCCCTGATTGACTTTGAATTTAACAGAACGTGGTCGTACCGAGAACTTAATCTTGAATCAAATAAACTTGCAAATGCCCTTGCCGCAGACGGCGTCACAAAAAACGACGTGGTAATGACTGCCCTTTTTAACTGCCCGGAATTTGCCTTTTCTTATATTGGACCACGCAAAATCGGTGCAATTCTTCTGGCTGCCAATTTTAAGTTTGCCGCAGGTGAATTTGCCCTTTTAATCGATTTTAACAAGCCTAAGGTCTTGATTTATTCGGCAGCGATTGCAGATGTAATCGAACAGGCACTAACGCTTGCAAAACACAAGGTTAAGCGCGTTGTAATGGCAGACAATACAGGTTCAGTTGAACTTCCCGAAGGTCATACTTATTACAGGGCCTGGGTGGATTCATATTCAACTGAAGAACCAAAAGTAAAATTCCGGCCGCACATCTATGACGAAGTTATCAGGTTGTGCACCAGCGGAACTACAGCAATGCCAAAGTGCGTTCCAATCAACGATATCAACGAAGTGCTTTCGGCCCACGATGTTATCATGCACTACCCGCTCACACCCCACGACATTACCCTCAACATGACACCGTGGTTCCATCGCGGCGGCTGCCACTCAGGCGGGCTCTGTCCCACATTTTATGCAGGCGCGGCGGCAGTTGTAATGAGAAAGTTTTCGCCGCAAAACACTTTAAACTGGGTTGAACAGTTGAAGATAACTTTTTTGATGGGCGCTCCTGCCAGCCTTGCAATGCTCTGCCGTTCTCAGGAAAAATTGAATAAGGATCTTTCTTCCCTGAAAGGTCTTGTTACTATGGGCGCTCCCCTTTCAAAATCAGACTGCGAAAAATACATGACAGAACTCTGCCCGCACATTTTTAACGGTTACGGCACTACCGAAACCTTCTGGAATTCATTTTTAAGGCCCTACAACCTTCCCGAAGGGGCAGGTTCCGTGGGTTCAAGCTGTACGGATGATGAAGTTCGTGTCGTAAAAATTTACGAAGAAAAAAAAGCTGAGCCCGACGAACTTGTTGCACAGGACAACTCTGCAATCGGCGAAATCATAATCAAGAGCCCGGCAAAGTCCACATATTCATACTATAACAATCCTGAAATGACTGAGGAAAAGTTTTACAGGGGCTGGATGTACACAGGCGACACCGGAACCTGGGACAAGGACTGCATCGTAACTTTTTACGGCCGCAAGGACGACATGATTGTTGTTTCAGGCGAAAATATTTACCCCACACAGATTGAAGACGTACTTAAGGAACATCCCAAGGTTAAGGACTGCCTTGCAACAGCCGTCAACGACAAAACCCGGGGACAGGCCGTCGCAGTTTACGTTGTTACGGACGATAAAACCCTTACAATTGACGAATTGAATGAATTCTGCATGAACGCGCCAATGCTTTCTTCGTACAAAAGACCGCGTTACTTTGCAATCATCGACAAACTGCCAATGACTGCAACAGGCAAAAAGAAGCATTTTGCCATACGGGAACGCACCGACGAAGACCTTGCATCGGGCATCCTTAAAAAGCGCTAACGAATCTTAAAGAGAATTCCAATTACGGCAAGGGTGATTAAAAGCTGAAGCATCATGAATTTAATCAGAACCTGTGTCGGCGACCATCCGTGATTTACGCGCATGTGGTCATGCAGCGGAAACCTGATATTTGCAAAAATACTGATATGGAAAAATCGTTTTAAGAAGACCTTCATCAATCCCATTCCGCCGTTTACAAAGATGATTGAAGAAGTTGCGAGAATCATGAAGGGGTTTCCGCTGATCATTACGCAAAGGCCGATGTAAAATCCCAGGGCGCGGCTTCCGGCATCTCCCATAAGGGCCTTGCTTGGAAAAGCGTTGTGCCAGAGATAACCCATCAAAACGCCTGCCAGACAGAAGGTCATAACAGCCCAGCCTGCTCCGTCGTTCAGGTGTGGAACAAGAAGATAGGCGGCAATGTCTTTGTGGCCAAGGATAAAATAGAATACGACACCGATTACAAGGAGTGCAATCAGCACCAGTGTTGAACTCAACCCGTCTACGCCGTCAGTACAGTTTGTCGTATTAACCGAAGTCCAGAGCATGATTGTTGAAATTAAAACAAAGAGCCAGGTCGCTACGCTGATTTTGTGGGTTAAAAACGGAAGCCAGAAATAAATCTTTCCGCCTGCATCATTTTTGCTCAAATACAATGCGAGTAAAACAGAGGCTGTTACGCTGATTATCAAATCCAGGACGGCCTTGCGGTACTCGCCCCAGCTCAAAGTTGAGCGGTCGTCAAGGAAGCCGGTAAGCATCATAAGCCATGTCAAAACCAGGGCAGTCACCTTGAACCAGTCCAGGGGAACAAACAATACGCTTAAAAGAAGAAAAACTGTTATAAAAAATACGCCTGATCCGGTTGGTTTTCCTTTTGCGGCTTCCGCATTAACTGTAAATTCACGGCCACGGTCGTGAGGCATAAACTTGTAAAAATGAGGCATTGCATAGCGTACAATTAAAAAACCTGAGTACAATGCAAGAACAATAAGCACAGTATAAGACTGAAGCAGACGAGCAGGTCCAAAATACTGAGTAAGCAAACCACCAAGATAATAGAGCATAATAGATTTATTCTATCACCCTTCCGTTATATATTCAAATTGTTTTTTAACATGTGTTTTCAGCGGCGCCCGGTCCGGATTCCGTCTCCCGGAGAGCGGCTTAGAGCCCTGCTCGGGGCACGCATTTTTACCTGAGGCAGGAAGACTCGACGAGATTGAGCGTGTCGGAAGAAACTTTCTGTGAATGCGACTCACTGAACAGAAGGTGCCGGCCATTGTAATAATTGACCGTGACGGTGTAAGTGCCGGATTCAACCGAGAGACCGGTGACGCTTGCTGCTGCCGGAAAGTAGCGGCATGAGCGGACATCGGCGCGTTCAACAAGTTCGGTGGCCATTTTGTGGGCAATGTCAAAGGTCATTAAAATAAGGGCTGCTCCGGCGTTGTCCTGGTGCGAAGCTTCATTTGAAAGCGTGCTCAATGTGCTGTTTGTAACTGCGCGGGCAATGGAGCGGATAAGGGCTTTTGTGTACAAAATCGAATAAGCCTGGCCGAATGTATCGATACTGATGTTTTCCAGGGATTCGATTTTCTGCAGGTCGCCCTGATAAGTCTGACCGGTTTTGTCGTTTTTTGCCACAACTTGAATCCGGTTAATTTTAGATTCGTTTTTTTTCATTACAGGAAGGGCAAGTTTATACCAGACTGAAGGCCCGTAATAAGCGCGGACAACTTCTTCTTTTTTTACAGGCGCCATTCCGCTGAATGCAAGTACATTCAACCGGGCGGTGGCGGCATTTTTTGACGGGCGGTAAGTCAATTCCTGGTCAACGCTGGAAGGGCAGGCAAAATCATAGAGGGCCGGCTGTTTTGAATACGCATCCTTCAGGTAGCGCAAATCGACCCTTGCATTATCCATGTCGCCATCTGTCCTGTACATCAGCATGCTCAGGTAGCGGCCAAGTGCCGAATCCGTAAATCTTGAATAATGCTTTTCGACCTTTACATCCTTGCTCGCAACCTCCTGGTTCCGCACTTCTTCCTCGTACTTTGCGCGCAGCTGCTTAATCTTATTGTCAAAACGGCGGACTTCAACCATCGCTTCATCAAATTCATTCAGTTGAATATAGTTGAGGGCCATAAAAATGTTTGTGTAAATGTTTTCAAAGTCTTCGCCCGCGTAATCCTTTACAGTATCGTTAGTTACGCTGCTTGCGATTGATTGGGTTACACTTTTTGCCCCGTATTTGAGGGCAAGTTTTTCTGCCGCGTCCAGCGACTTGTTTGAATCCAGCGGATTTTTGTTAAAGTGCAGGATGATTCCCCGGTCAAGTTCTGCAAGCAGGTCGTCGTGAATTCCATAAATCTGTGCGGCATTGGATTCAAGTTCAGCAAGGACTTCGTCGTACTTTCCTTTCTGTAAGTTGGAATCAATGCGCAGGTAGTTATAATCGGCCATCGTCCGGCACGAAAGCATGACCGGAATGCAGGTGAGAGAAAATAAAAAAAGTCTAAGGCGGGGGAAGACTCCCCCTCGGCTCCAATTCGTCGTATAACTCCTGACTTTATTCCTGCAGGAACAATGCCGCAAGTGTCTGAACATCCCTTACGATGTTGCGCACATAGCAGTACTCGTCGGGCTGGTGACAGACTTCGTCCATGGTCGACCAGATTGCACAGCTGTAGCCTTTGCAGCGAAGTTCCGCGCCCACAGTTCCGCCGCCGATTCCGATTGTGCGGGCTGTAATTCCGTGGGCCTGTTTAATGGCATCGGCGAGTCGTTTTACGACCGGTGCGTTTTTGTCGGTTGCCGGGCTTTCTGATGCCTGTGCTTCCGAATATTCAATTTTTACGCCGTATGCGGATTCAATTTTTGCGATTCGTTTTTTTGCTTCCTGACGGATTATATTCAGAGTATAACGCGGTAAAATACGGCAATCCATGTAAAACACATCGTCGCCGGGAATAATATTTACTGTCTGAACGTTTGACTCGTGCTTTGTGGGCTGGAAGGTTGAATAATCAGGCTCAAACAGACTGTCCCTGTCACCGAAGTGGTTTTCAAGATCGTGGAGTTCAAGGGCAAGTGCGCAGGCGGCAAGATGAGCGTTTTTGCCCATGTCCGGCGTTGAACCGTGGCACTGCTTTCCGATTGTGTGCAGGCGCATCCACAAAATGTTTTTTTCGGCAATTTCGATTGTTTCGCCTTTGCTGTCGCCGCCGTCCGGAATCAGAATCAAATCTTCTTTTTTGAACAATTCGCACTGCTCCCGCACAAGATATTTAATTCCGTACTCGCTGCCAAATTCCTCATCAGCCATAAACAGAAGTTTTACAGTGTGTGATGGAGTGATGTTATTGCGCAAAAGTGCGAGGGCTGCAAAAACTCCGGCTGTAAGTCCCTGCTGGTTGTCTTCTACACCGCGACCGATGAGCCTGTCAGTTTTTCTGTCGTAGCGCACTGTAAACGGATCGCCAGACCACAGCTTTAAGTCTCCCGGCGGAACTACATCCATGTGTGCCATCACCCAGATGCTAAAGTCATCGTTTTTTCCCGGAATTGTTAAAATCATGTTTGGACGCACGCCCGAAGAAACACGGCTGTCTTTAGCTTCGTACATGCTGAACTGACTTTCCTTAAAGCCTGCCTTCAAAAGCCATTCCTTTAAGGCAGCGCATTTTTTAGTCTCGCCGTCACCGCCGCTTTCCGGTGCAATTGCAGGAATTGACGAGAGGAGGGTTTCAAGTTCAATCATCTCGTCCCGGTAACCATCTATTTTGTCTTTAATTAAATCAAATTCACTCATAGCTTTAGTTTTTAGCACTGTGTCTTGTGTAGGCATTCCATGTTGTGCGGACAAGGGTGTCTACATCACTGTATTTTGGCTCCCAGCCGAGAACTGCTTTTGCAAGGTCGTATTTTGCATACAGACTTGCAGGGTCACCCGGGCGGCGCGGAGCTTCTTCTGCCGGAATCGGCTTTCCGGTAATTTTGCGGGCAGCTTCGATAATTTCTTTTACGGTTGTGCCCTTCTCTGTTCCAAGATTTAATTTTATGCTTTTATTGTTTTTTGCAATATAATCGATTGCAAGGACGTGAGCCCGGGCAAGGTCAGTTACATGAATATAATCGCGGATACAGGTTCCGTCCCGGGTATCATAGTCTGTTCCAAAAATCTTGAGTTGGCGCTGGCCGAGGGCGGCTTCCATTACACGGGGAAGAAGGTTTTCAGGCTTCTGTTCAAGACCGGTGATTACGCCGTCAACATCGTAGCCTGCCGCGTTAAAGTAACGGAGGGCTGCAAACTTGAGTCCGCGGAGCTTATCATACCAGTCCATAAAACGTTCGATTTCCAGCTTTGTAAAGCCGTAATAATTGATCGGTTTCTGGGGATGATTTTCGTCCATTGGAAGGTACTGCGGCTCTCCGAATG
>DLYJ01000209.1:1145-18494 GCA_003447785.1 Treponema sp. | reverse complement strand
TCGATTTTAGTTACAATCTTGTTGAATCCGCCGACTTCAGTTTCCTGGGCTTCCATGTTTTCATATTTCCAGCCCTTTCTGTCGCAAAGGTGCATGTACATTTCCCACATATCGCGGACAAAAAGACTTGCTTCGTCGCCGCCTGCGGCTGAACGGATTTCCAGGATGATGTTTTTTTCGTCCAGAGGATCAGGGGGAATAAGTTTTAGCTTAATCTGCTCTTCCATTTCAGGACGCTGTTCTTCCAGGGCTTTGAGCTCTTCGCGAGCCATTTCTTTCATATCAGGATCGTCTTCTGCAGTAATCATCATCTTGGCATCTTCAATTCCCTGCAGAACCTTACGGTACTGGGCACCAAGAGTTGTTACGTCGGTGAGATGACCGTATTCAGACATTGTTTCCTTGTACTTTTTTGGGTCTTTTACAAGATCCGGATCCTGTACGAGCTTTGAAACTTCCTTATAACGCTCGTCAAGTTCATCAAGTTTTTTAAGTAAGTCCATTGCGCTATTTTACAAAAAAGTGCATTTTTATACAATCAGCACTATTCTTTAACACACATTACCTTACGTGTTTCGTCAACGCCTTCTCCAACGACACGGATAAAGTAAAGTCCCCGGGCAACTGCGTTACCGGCGTTGTTTGTTCCGTCCCACTTAAAGTAGTGAGTTCCTGCCTTTACCCGTCCGTTAGAAAGTTTTTTAACGATGTTTCCGTCCAGAGTCATAACATAAACATTAAGGCGGCCGGCTTCTTTTGTGGTAACTTCAACCACAGTCTGTTCCCGCACATTTACGTTGATTACGTTGTTCAAAATCGTAACTCCGCCGCGCTGCTGTTTAATATCCTTAATGCTGAACGACCACAAATCTACGAACGGAACCTTGTTTGTCGTTACCGGATTAGGCATCCACAGCGCATACAGAGGAATTGTATCTGTCAGCGGGTCACCGTCGTGGTCAATTTTAATAACCGTACCGGATGAATCGCAGATTTTAAACATAAACTGAACTTCGTCGCCTGCTGCAAAATTGAATGTATCCTTTGCAAACGTAAAGTTGTGCAAAAGTTCATCATCGTCGCCTGCGGCAGTAGAAGCGGCAATTACAGGCAGAGTTGAATCATTATACGTGCTTGCAAGAGAATCCATCTGGTTATCAAGCCAGACTCTCCATCGGGTTCCGGTCTGACGATTCAATTTGTCAGAAATCATCAGGTCAGAAAGGTTTGCCTTGAGACCGCTTATTAAGTTCAATGTTTCTCCGTTTTGAACTTTATATGCCTTGCCGTCAGCATCGCTTCCGCCTGTAAACTGGAGCTGCAATGTAATGTCCCGGCCCGAGCGGAGCTTACCGTAGTTGCCTGCATTTGCGCTAAAGTCGTGAACCGCATAATCGCTGCTCAGAGTTCGGGTTACGTTTGTTCCGTAAATACCCTGTTCATCCCAGTTGTCGTCATCCTCGGCTTCTGCGTATGCGTAGAGAACGTCAACCGCATTGATTGCAAAGTCACTGATTGCGTGCTTGCGGTCAACTTCCAGCAGGTTTCCGGCTTCATCCACAATATAGGTATTTTTTACAGTCTGTCCGAATGTGTTAACCACCATATCGCTTGAGTTTCCGGCAGCCTTGAGCTGGAGTTTTTCAACATCGCTCAGGGTTACACTTCGGTTCAAGGTAAAGCACAGTTCACTGAATTCATCGGCGCTTGCCACGTGTTCAACTGATTCAAAATAAATATCCGACTCGGCGCCCGTACCTGAATCAACAAGTTTGAGTGCACTGTTCAGGCTGCTGCAGAGGGCGTTCATGTCTTCCGGCAGATCAAGAGTCTTTGAGAAAATCGCATAAAGCTTCTTTTCGCCCACTGGAGAAAGGTTCATTACAAAGGCCGGAGGCGTAATGTCGATGGATTCCATTTCAATTGAATCCTTAATTCGGTTACCTGCAAGGTCTGTAATAAATGCGTCAGTTCCCACAAAGCGTATGTCGAATCTGGTCTTGAGGGAGAGTACGCCCGCGTCAGATGCATTCAACGGAAGGTTGATGTACAAACCGTCATTGTTTGTGCTTACATTCGTAGTACGGAAAATCGAACTCTTGACGGTCTGATGAACATCGCCAGAGCCCGGAGCCTTATACGCCGTCTCAGAAGTCGTCTTATAATTGAATGCAGACTGGGCGCCTGCAAGTGAACTTCGTCTGATACCACCGGTGGTCTGGCTGGCTGAACTGACAGTTCCGCCGATGAACGGACGTGAACCACCTTCACCGTCAGGAAGAACTACAGTTTCGTCAGTTGAGAGCGGTTCCTTCCAGCCAAAGCGGCTTCGCCACCAGTACTGATAGTCAGCACTCTGTCTGTTGTCAAACAGGTGGAATTCAAGATTATCAAGGAAGGCGCTGGCATCAGAGTTAACCGCACCTACACTTTCATAATAAGCTGCCGTTCCGGTAGAAAGCCAGTTTGTCCATGCATTTTCCGATTTGATATACGGTGCAAATTCAGGAGCAAGTGTATCCCAGTCTCCGTACAATTCAGGAGAAGCTGCGTTTACGAGCTCGTTAATCTTAATTGATGCCAAAGGGTGATTTGCGCTTCCGACAGCATCGATTTTATTTTTGATTGTGGCAGAAGTAAGGTCTACTGCAAGGTCTGTGATGTAATCATTTGGAAGAACAGTTACGCTTCCTGACGGTGTAGCTGAATTATCAATATAGCCGACCCAGTTGTGATAGTCGTAACTTGCAAGTCCGGAAGGAGCACTTACAGTTCCGTCAACGTAGCCTCCAATGCTTACGCGCACGCGATTAGTCTGTTTTGCGTCGCTTCCGCCTGCAGTCAGACTGAATGAGCGGTAAAGTGAATGAGGACTTGCCCCTGTTCCTGACGGAGCATCTGAACGGACAGCGCTGGTAAGGGCACCGTCTGCAATTGAGGCAAATCCCTGAACTGTCAGGCCGCCTGTCCCGTTGGCAATATGTCCGCCGCTTACAGACAAATCAGAATCTGCGCGCACATTGTAAATGTCAGCAGAAATGTCGGCCGGCATTGTTGCAATGTCTACGGCTTCTGAGTACAGGAATTCAATAAAGTTGTGGCTGTCGTAATATTTCTGGCTCAAAGCCCCTGTTGTTCCATCATAGTCAGTGTGAAGTTCCTGACCGGTGTACGCTGCAACGAGTACAGGCGCACACTTATCGAGAGTATCTGTGTATGATGGCGCCGGCGCGTTTTCTTCGAGCCCGGCCCCGTAGTTGCGGCACATTGTGTGGCCGTCTGCGGCTGTAAAGAGACCTTCAAGGAATGAAAGGTCAACGGTAATGTTTTTGTGAACGCCCTGTCTGTCAGTTGATTCGTTTACATCAGTTACAGTTGAAGAATCTGCGTAAGCAGTTCTTCCGGTTGCGTCCGTGTTCCAGGTACCTGTTGAAGGAGAAGCGGCTCTGATGTAGAAACCTGTTCCCGCAGGAATGTCCGCATTTGATGCAATTTTTGTCGTACAGTCAGCGTCACTGTAAGCTCCGTCAAAGAGGAGGCTTGCTGAGTTGTACCAGACGCCGCCTGATGCAAGATTTGCGGCAGAAGAAAGTGCGGTCAGAATTTCACCGTTTGAGTTTTCTATATCAAGGTTGAATTTTACATAAACAACGTCGTCGTAAACCGTCCAGCTTTCGGCAATCTGGGGGTGTTCAAATTGAATTCCACTGTTGCCCGAACCGTCAGTTACATTCTGGTTGTACTGCCCTTCTGCGGCGGCAAGCTGAGCTGAACCTGAGTGTGCGGTTACACTTGTGTTTGCCACAGTGGAGTTGAACAGAACGGCGTACGGTAAGCCCCACTGTTTTTCTGTCACCGCCGCCGTTGAATTGAATACAGGTCCGCTTGCAGAGCTGTCAGCAATCTTTATGCTGAGCCCGCCTGATAAGGCCGCAAGGTCTGCACCGTTTACATAGAAGTTACCCGGATGATCCTGAGAGCCAACAACAAACCTGGTTCCGCTGATTGAATCAAATGAGGCAGAGAAAGAAGCGCTCTGATAAACCAGATTACCAAGTCCCCAGAATGCAAAGCGTGTATCAGTTGTGCTGTAGCGCGGGTCGTCTGCGCTGTAAGAAGAGCCCCATACAGCAAAGTCGTCAGTTGTAGTGATTGTAATTCCTGCAACGGATAAAGTTCCGCGGTAGAAATAGAAGTTTCTGCAGTCAAGGTCACAGCCGAGGACAGTTGTAATTCCGTCGGAGTCAGCAAAGAGGTCTGTTTCGGAAAGGATGATTTTTGAACTTCCGGCTGTCCATGTTCCGTCGCCTGTGGAGACAAGTTTAACGCCTTTTCCGGCAGTCATTGTCTGGGTTCCGCTACTTACGTAGTCGGCGCCGTTTAATTCAATATAATCGACTGCAGTAAAGGTTAAGGTACCGTCGATTCCCTGGACTGTGCCTGTTCCGTTAAAGAAGATGTTCTTTGCACTAACCGTAAAGTTTCCGCTTCCGTCAACGGTCGAAACAAAAGTAATGTCGCCGGCAGTTGAATTCAAAACTACGTCCGCACCGATTGTTACGGCACCAGTGTAAGTCTGAGTATCTGAAGAAGTAATGTTTGCCTTAATTGTTGAATCTGCGCCTGCAAGCAGAACCTTACATGCATTTACATTGCCTTCAAAAAGAACATCGGCAGTGCTTACAGTCAAATCGTGGCTGGCGCAGGTAACTGTACTTCCAAAGCGCACAAGGTCCCCTGAAGTTCCTGTAAAGGTTGAGTCAAAGGCTAAGGTTACTGCGTCTTCATAATACTGGGTTTCTGAAAGTGTCTGCGCTGCAAGCTGACCTGTTGTCGTAACGGAACCCAAAACTACAGGACATTTTATATTCAATGAAGTGCAGATTGCACCGTTTGTCAAAGTAAAGCCGGCATTATTTCCCTCGAGAATCAGGTTTTCTCCAGAGAGAATTGTAACTATTCCACCGTAAATGTTTGCACCTGAAAGAGCGATGCTGCCTGAGCCGTTAAATGTTACGTCGCCGCCAAAACTGTTTGCACCGTTCAGGGTAATTGAATTGGCAGAGCCGTTTGCAAAAAGTGTTGTCTGGCTGATTGTAAGTGCCGGAGTTATTGTTCCGTTTGCACCGCCAGTAAATTCAAGTTTTGCAAAAGAAGTTCCCCAGCCGCCTGCACTGGTTGAATTAACAACTGTTGAATCGCTTAAAGTGCCGTAGTATTCAATTACAGAGTCAGTCTGGTTTACCTTTGTTCCGCTGATAACTTCCGTACCTGTAAGGCGGATACGGCCTGCATTTGTGATTTTATTTACTGTAAAACCGTAGCCTGCCATATCAAGGCGGGCACCGCTTTCTACAGTCAGGGTTCCGGTGTAACCTGTTCTGTTACCGATGGAAATATCTGCTGTAAATACTGGGTACGAAGCTGCGCCTGAAGGAATTGTTACGATTGTGCCCTCTGCCGGAATCGAAGTCGGGCTCCAGTTTGTGCGGTCGTTCCATTCGGTATTTGATGTGCTGCTTAAGCCGGTCCAGGTATATGCCTGGCCGATAAAGTTCCAGCGTGTGTTGTTTCCGTCATCCGTACTGTTTGTAGCAGTAAGATAATATGCTGAAGTGTTGTTTGAGCCGTGAACCTTTACGTATTCAATTGAACTTACATCTGTTGCGCTGGTGCAGTTTAAATTCCAGTCCACATCAGTGCTGCTTGAAGTAAGAGTCAGAAGATTGTCCGCATCGTGACCTTGCAAAGTCAGAACGCCCGCTACAGTTGTAGTAGTTCCGGCCGTCATTGTGACAGTCTTTGCAGTTGCCACGGTAATATTCAGATTGTTGAATGTGGTGTTTCCGTTTACGGTTACAGAAGTTGCAGCCGGGCTTATATAAACGGTTCCGCCGTTGTGAACAAAAGTTGTGCCTGACAAGTCCACGTCTGCGCGGAAAGTTGTATCTGCAGCCGAAGCGGTAAAGCTTCCTGTGCCCGAGTATGCGCCCTGAATATCGATGTTTCCAGAGCCGCCCGTTATTGTTCCGTTATTTGTGAGACTTGAATCGAATTCTGTCGTGCCTGCATTTAATGTGATTGTTCCATTGTTTGTAACGGCATAAGTTGAATGTACATTTTTTTCAAACGAGGCCCCTGTTGAATTAATCGTACCGTTTAATTCAACTGCAGCGTTCGGCACTGTAAGTGTTCCGGAGAAAGTTGAACTGTCCGAAGCGTCGTTTCCGAGAGTGAGTTTTCCTGTTGAATTGATTGTTACGTTATTTGTAACAGTTACGCCTGCGTTAAACTGGATTTCAAAAACGGTTCCCGAGCCATTTGTCAAAGTCGTAACTGCCGGTTTTCCGTTAAATATAATTGAACCTGCCCCTGCCGTAGTGTCGCTCAAAGTGAGGCCGGTAAATATCGTGTCTGTAGAAATTGTTTTTGTAGTCGTTCCCTGAGTTACAACCACGTTACCAAAATTAACGTGATCCGTGTTATTGTCCTGAATCACACCGTTTACTACCGAGTCCGGAGCTGATGACGGATAAGTGAGGTTCAGGAGGTTGTTATTAGTAAATTGCGCACCGTTTGCAAAATTTACATGGCGCTGAACGGTCAGAATTCCTGTACCGGTTATTGTGACAGAACCGCTACCGGCTACAACGAGATCCAGAAGTGTAAGTTCGCCGTCAACGGTCAAAGTTCCGCTGATTATAAGGTTCTTGTAATTGAAATTAAGGCTTCCCTGAGCATTGATGTTACCGATTTCAAGTGAACCGCCGAGTTTTGTCGAGTCCCATGTCATTGTCGCGCCGTTTGCCACGGTAATTGCATGAACGCTCTGAATGTTTGTTCCGTTGTCGCCGGTCTGAGTAAAGCTTGCCCCGCTCATCACAGTCAGGGAGCCTGCGGTAAAGGCCGATGAGCCGAACGTTACGGCACCGCTCAAAATTGTGAGGCTGGTTGTTGTGGGGTTTGTCTGTGTAAATGTTGAACTGAATGCAATTCCGCTGCCGGCAGTTACAGTAAGATCCCCGTCTGCCACAAAGGCAGGAAGGCTTACGGCACCTGAGGCTGTGTTATTCAATGTTCCCGAATATGTGAGGGTCTGTCCCGTGATATTTGAGCCTGCATTTAATGTTGCCGCGTTGATTTCTGTTGCCCCATTAAGAGTTGCCCCGCCTGTCAAAGTTACGTTATGAGCACTAACACTGATTGCAGAATCAACACGTGTTGTTCCGTTCACTGTGACAGAAGAAAGCTGTGCAGTTCCGCCGACAGATGCCTTTAATACGGCATTTCCCGTAACTGTAAGACCATGAGTTCCGGCCGCACTGTCGTTTACTGTTGAATTGAATGTTACGGTACTTCCTGTCAGGTTGACTGTATTACTGATAGTTACAGCGCCAGAATATGTCTGGGCTGCAGATGTTGTTACATTTGCACCGATATCAGAAGTTCCGGAAACTGTGAGTGAGCCTGCAGAAAGCGTTGCCCCAATGTCAGCAGAATCTCCCACAGAAATAGCTGTTACGCCTGAAACTGCGCCTTTGTTTGAAAAGTCTTCTGCAATTACGATTGTTCCGCCGCTTGTAATTGAACCGCTTACGATAAGGTTTGCGTAATCGTTTCCTGTTGCCTCAAAGTCCGTGAGAACCTGTGCGGTACCTGTGTATTCAACAGTGCCGCTGTGGGTGCTGTCATTTATTGGTGTCGTTCCATCGCTTGTAATGCGCTCTCCGGCTGAGTAGATGATTTTTCCGTAGTTTGTAAGTGTATCTGTTACTTTAAGTGAATATGCACCCACTGTAATCTGTGCAGCTGAAGGTGAACTTTCACCCACTGTAAGCCGTGCAATTTCCGTTGCAGATTCAATTACCGGATATGCTGTTACAACTGGAATTACTGCATAACCTGCGTTTCCGGGAATTGATGCAGGGCTCCAGTTTGCAGCTTTATGCCAGTTTGTGTCTGTCGCTCCTGTCCATCTGTAGACCTGGCCTGCAAAGTTCCAGTTTGCATTATTTCCGTTATCCTCACTGTTTTTTGCAGTAAGATACTGATTTGTCGAAACAGAATCCTTTACTGACGCGTAGTTTACCTTACATGAGTCTGCGGCAACAGTTGTCGCAGAAGTATTAATTTCCCAGCTTACACCGTCGGCTGAGCTCAGGAGGCTGATAAGGTTTCCGGCTGAGCCTGTAATTACAAAATCCCCTGTAACATTCTGAGTTGAGCCTGCGCCAAAGGTTAAAACTGTTCCGCCGGTTGTATCTGTAAAGGATGCAAACGTATTGCTGTCCGAGAAAGTTGTACTTGCAGAAACGGTTGTCGCACCGAAGTTATTGCTTCCTGAGAAGGTAGTTGCGGCTGCCACACTTGTCGCACCGAACGTATTGTTTCCGGTGAATGTTGCTGGGGCCGACACAGTTGTAGTTCCGAACGTGTTGTCGCCGTTGACAGTTGCACCTGAGCCTCTGAATTCAACCTGGTTGAATGTTTTTCCGGCGCCTTCGATTACAGCACCGACTCCGGTAAAGATTACCTTACCGCCGTTTGCATTAAAGGCTGTTGTGTTCGATAAATCAACGCCGTCTTCAAAAGTTGTCGTCGCAGAACTTGCAGTAAATGCAGCACCAGTTCCGGAATATGCACCCTTTATATCGATTGTTCCAGAACCGCCCGTTATTGTTCCATTATTTGTTACTGTTGAATTAAATGTTACGGCCCCTGAGCCGAGACTGACAGTACCCGCGTTTGTAAGGGCACCTGTACTTACTGCCCCCGCCCCAAACGTTACGGCACCGCCAGAAATTGTGAGGCTGGTTGTTGTCGGGTTTGCCTGTGTAAATGTCGAACTGAATGTGACTCCGCTGCCGGCAGTTATGGTCAGATCCCCGTCTGCCACAAAGGCAGGAAGGCTTACGACACCTGAGCCTGTGTTATTCAATGCCCCTGAATATGTGAGGGTCTGTCCCGTGATATTTGCGCCTACATTTAATGTGGCTACATTGATTTCTGTTGCCCCATTAAGAGTTGCCCCGCCTGTCAAAGTTACGTCCTGGGCAGTAACACTGATTGCAGAATCAACACGTGTTGTTCCGCTCACTGTGACAGAAGAAAGCTGTGTAGTTCCACCGACAGATGCCTTTAATACGGCATCTCCCGTAACTGTAAGACCGTGAGTTCCGGCCGCACTGTCGTTTACAGTTGAATTGAATGTTACGGTCGTTCCGGTCAGGTTGACTGTATTACTGATAGTTACCGCGCCAGAATATGTTTGGGTTGCAGTCGTTGTTACATTTGCTCCAATATCTGCTAATCCTGAAACTGTGACTGAGCCCGCAGAAACCGCTGCTCCAATATCTGCTGTTCCTGAAACTGTGAGTGCGCCCACAGAAATCGCGGCCCCAATGGCAGCACTGTCTCCCACAGAAAGGCCTGTTACGCCTTCAATTGTTCCTGTGTTTGAAAAATCTTCTACAATTACGATTGTTCCGCCGCTTGTAATTGAACCGCTTACGATGAGGTTTGCGTAATCGTTTCCTGTTGCCACAAAGTCCGTGAGGACCTGGCCGGTGCCTGTGTATTCAACAGTGCCGCTGTTGGCACTGTCATTTATTGGTGTTGTTCCGTTGCTTGTAATGCGCTCTCCGGCTGAGTAGATAATTTTTCCATAGTTTGTGAGGATTCCCGTTACTTTAAGTGAATATGCACCCACTGTAAGCTGTGCAGTTGAAGGTGAACTTTCACCTACGGTAAGCTGTGCAATTTCCGTTGCAGATTCAATTACCGGATATGTTGTTACAGCCGGAATTACTGCATAACCTGCGCTTCCTGGAATTGATGCAGGGGTCCAGTTTGAAGCATTATGCCAGTCTGTGTCTGTCGCTCCTGTCCATGTATAAACCTGGCCTGCAAAGTTCCAGTTTGTATTATTGCCGTTATCCGTACTGTTTTTTGCAGTAAGATACTGATTTGTCGAAACAGAATCCTTTACTGACGCATAATTTACACTGCATGAATCTACAGTTGTTGCAGTAGTATTGATTTCCCAGGTCACTCCGTCAGTTGAGCTCTGGAGACTGATAAGGTTTCCGGCTGAGCCTGTAATTACAAAATCTCCTGTAACATTCTGAGTTGAGCCGGCTCCAAAGGTTAAAACTGTTCCGCCGGTTGTATCTGTAAACGATGCAAAAGTATTGCTACCCGAGAAAGTTGTATTTGCAGAAACGGTTGTCGCACCAAAGTTATTGCTTCCTGAGAAGGTTGTCGACGCTGCCACAGTTGTCGTGCCGAAGGTGTTGTTTCCGGCGAACGTTGCTGCGGCCGACACGCTTGTCGTGCCAAAGGTATTATTGCCGTTTACCGTTGCACCTGAGCCGGTGAACTGAACTTCATTGAATGTTTTACCGGCTCCTTCGATTACAGCCCCGGCTCCAGTAAAGATTACAGTTCCATCATTGTGAGTAAATGTTCCGTTGTCGGTCCAGTTTCCGCCAACAGTTGTCGTTGCGGCAGCTGTATATGTTCCAGCATTTGTAAAGTCACCGGTAACTGTAAGTTCCGTACCGTTTGCGTCGAGTGTTGCATTTGCAGGAATTGTAACGGAACCGACTGTTGAATCGGCTCCAATTGTAAGCGTTGCTGCATTGATTCCATCGCCTGCCACAAGAGCGGCTGAACCTGTAATCGTATCTATTGAACCGCCGGCCTCTGTGGTAAGTGTTTTTGCGGCGGTAAATGTAATTACCGAACCTGCATCAAAACCGATTGTTCCCTTTACAGTTATGTCCTGTGCACTTGAAAGTGTTCCGCCGGTTGCCGTTAATTCATTTGCAACGGTCAATGCCGAAGAAACGGATGCCGTTCCACCTGTTATCTTGAGATTGTAATAATCTGCCGCACCATAATCCTGAATATCGCCGCCTGAAGTGTATACAACAAGTCCCTGTGTTACATCGTTTTTGCCGATTGTAATTCCAGCAGAGCGGTTTATTGTCCCGTTGTTTGAAATTGAACCGCCTGCACCGAAAGTAATATTTGCGGCTGCGTTCAAAATTCCGTTGTTTGTAAGGGCAGCATTAACCGTTATTGCACTATTGTTAGTAAACTCAGCAGTACTATCAATCGTGAGGTTTCCATAAGTTGTTCCAAAAAGTGCCGAACCGCTGCCTGTGTATTCAACCAGAGACGCATCGTCATTTGTAACAGTCGTGATTGCAATAGTCTGGCTTCCTGCAAGAATTACGGTTCCTTTGTTTGTAAATGTGTCGCAGGTCAGGCTGTTTGCACCAAGTGTAAGCGTTGAACCACTTTCTACTGTAATCTCGCCGCTTCCAAATGCAAGGTCTGTAGTCAGAACCGGCTGTTTTGCGGCATTTTCAATTATTGCCCTGCAGCCCGCCGTAGGAACAATTTCCATATCCCAGTTTGACGGCTCTGTCCAGCTTGTATCTGTTGCACCGGTCCAGATAAAATCGATTTCTGACAAACCGGTTCTCCAGCCGTGACCGATTATCGTCTTATAATCATCACTTGTTATTCCCGCAGAAGGAACAGTGCCTTCTGCTTCGTAATAAAGAGTTGTGTAATCGGCAGTTCCGGCTGTGTCGGTTACGCTTACAGCCGAATCAATGGAAAGATACTGTCCGGTTCCTTTTGCTTCAGAAATCTTGAATCCGCCGGTACCTGTTACGGTCAGGCGGCTTGAAGTTCCGGAGCCGCTTAAAGTGAGGGTTCCTGCAACAGATGGAGTGCCTGTTAAAGTTAAGGTTTTTCCACCGGCATTTTCCATGGTAAAGTTATTAAAGGCAGTATTTGAACTTCCGCCTATTTCTGCCACAAGAGCAGCTGAACCTGTAAAGATTACAGTTCCACCATTGTGAGTAAAGGTTCCGTTGTCGGTCCAGTTTCCGCCAACAATTGTCGTTGCGGCCGCTTTATATGTTCCAGCATTTGTAAAATCGCCGGTAACTGTAAGTTCCGTATCGCCTGCATCGAGTGTTGCATTTGCAAGAATGGACACGTCAGTTGCCGTAAAATCGCCTGTCAGTGTAACAGTGGTTCCTGTTGTTCCGTTACCTGCCGTGAGCGCGCCGCCCAGACTATCTGCCGGTAAAGAAACAGTTCCAACTGCGGTTAAGCCTGCAGCGGCTGTCAAAGTCCCGCTTCCGGAAACAGTGACGTTTGTAAAAGTTATTCCTGAGGCTGTGACTGTATTAGTATTTACAATTTTTGTGGGGTAAGCTGCATTCCAGCCTGTAACATTGCCACCTAATGTAAGTGTGCCTGAATTAGTAATTTTATTACAAACCTGAACCGTTCCGCTTACAGTAAGTCTTCCGTTAGCGCCCACTTCAATTCCGGTGCGGTCATCAATCAAAACATTTGGAATTCCATCGGTTTTATTATCTGTTCCTGCATTTACAGAAACCAGGTTTGCAGTTCCATTTACCGTAAGCAATGAACTGCCATTTGTCTGATATCCGTTAAAGAAAAGCCGCTTTGCTGTAAGAATCTTTCCTGAGTTTAAAACAACATTACCATTGCTATAACAGACGATGTCGCAGTCATCACAGGTGTAAGAGGCACAATCTATGGTAATTCTTGCCCCACGCATATCGATTCCGCTTTTTATGCCATAGGCATCTGTGTAGCCGGTTGCCCACACTGTACCGGCGCCAGACAAGGTAATTTCTGTGTTTTCACCATAAATCTGGTCACAGGTAAGTGTTATTCCGTTATTAATAGTAATGGCACTTGATGCAGTACAGATGATTCTGCCGACGGTGACATTTGCGGTAACTGTGATTTCAGAAGTTGAATCCAAATTAACGGTGTCGCCGGCATCGTTGGGATAGTCTGTAACCGGATTGTCTGCATCGTCGCTCCAGTTATTTATGTCTGTCCAGTTGTTGCTGTAAGAACCGTTCCATTTATAATCTGCACCCCACACAAAACAACTTCCCAGGGCAAAGAAAACCAGCGCGCACAAGGGTTTGAGCGCAGAGAAATGAGAAGTTAAAAATGTTTTGTGGTGGTGTTTATTCATCAACATATTCAATTATAAAACTATTGCCGATTCTTTTCAGTGCATAGTTTATCTCTTCAATTATCGGAAGTTTCAGTTAATGAATTTAGAAAAACTGTAAGGTGAGAAAAAGAGGGTTGAATCAGTATTTAGAGGCTGATAATTTTGTCCATCTGATGAACTGTACTCCGGCGGCTGTCGTCTTCAAATTCAACCAGTTGAACTAATTTTATTGTTGAATCCGGCAATCCGGCATCCTCATGAACCATCAAATCAGCAGAAGACAATTCTGTGTCCCATTTTGATTTTTTAAAACATTCAATAAGGCTGTCGATATTATCCTTAAGATCAGCAGAAACTGAAATTTCAAGATAGGCGATAGGGGCTGCAATACTTTTTGCGACCGGCACTGCTGCTTCAATAAGACTTTTGCAAAGGTTCTGACAATCCATACCCTTATTTTAACACAGAATGCGTTTATCGTCATTAAAAAAAGGCAGGATTGTCGTGATTGCGGGGCTAGTTGGCTCAGTTGGCTTTGCCAACTAAGCCCATGCGACTCGCAGGCGAGCCGCTTTGTGTAAGGAAATTTATCTTACTGGTTGGCTTTGCCAACCAGGCACATCCATTCGGCCTGGGCGCATAGTGTTTCGCCAACATATGCTTTTCCGGCCTGAACGATCATGTTTTTGCTGGTGCGTTTGTTTTCAACTTCGATACGAACTGTGTCACCAGGACGAACCTGATGCTTGAACTTTACGTTGTTTACAGTTCCCAGGAAGAACAAACTGCCTTCGTCAAATTTTTTCTGAAGGCTCAGGGCAGCGCCGCCGCACTGTGCCATTGTTTCAATCAGGATAACGCCCGGAACAACAGGGTATTCCGGAAAGTGTCCCTTAAAGAAAAAGTCTTCATCAGTAAATTTTCTTGTGGCAACACAGCCGTTTTCATCGTAGCTGTCAATGCTGTCTACGAACAAAAATGGTTTTCTGTGGGGCAATAATGTTTCAACATTTGTAAAAGGTAAATCTGCCATATTTATTTCCTAGTTAACTTTCTTGAATACGAGAATTCCGTTGTGTCCGCCAAAACCAAAGTTTCCGCTCATTGCAACAGGAACATCGATTTTAATTCCCTTGTTTGGTGTGTAGTCAAGGTCACATCCGCCTTCAACATCCGGATTGTCCAGGTTGATTGTCGGAGGAATAAATCCTTCTTGAATTGCCTTGATACAAACCATTGCTTCAAGACTTCCTGCATTTCCGAGACAGTGACCTGTCATACTCTTTGTAGAAGAAATGTGGAGTTTTTTAGCAGCTTCACCAAATGCATTGTGGAGCATTTTTGTTTCGCCGCTGTCGTTCAGGTGAGTTGAAGTTCCGTGAGCGTTGTAGTAAACAACATCTTCCGGTTTGATTCCTGCATCTTTCATAGCAAGAGTCATTGCCTTAGCACCGCAAACTCCGTCCGGGTTTGGAGCTGTAAGGTGATAACCGTCAGTTGTTGCACCATAACCTGCTACTTCAGCGTAGATTTTAGCGCCACGGGCTTTGGCGTGTTCATATTCTTCCAGTACGAGAATTGTTGAACCTTCACCGATTACGAAACCGTCACGGTCTTTGTCAAACGGACGGCTTGCTTTTGTTGGATCATCAGCCCATTTTGTAGAAAGAGCCTGCAAAACACCAAAGCTGATGTTTGTAAATCCGTTCATTGCAGATTCAGAACCACCTGCCAAACATACATCAAGACGTCCGCTGCGAACCTGGTCCAGTGCATTTCCGATTGCGTCTGTACCTGAAGCACATGCAGTTGCAACAGTGTGTGCAGGACCGTGGATTCCAAATACGATACTGATGTTTCCTGCAGCTTCGTTAGGAATAAGTTCAGGAATTGTCATTGGTGGAACGCGTTTGTATTCAGAAGCAAAGTAGCTTTTGTAGCTTGCTTCCATTACTTCAAATCCGCCGATACCAACACCAAGGTAAACACCTGCATCTTCAAGAATTTCTTTGTTTTCTGTGATGTTTGCATCATCAAGAGCCATTTTTGCAGCAGCAACGGCGTACTGTGTAAATTTTGCCATTTTGCGTGCAAGTTTAGCATCCATATATTTTGAAGCGTCAAAGTTTTTAACTTCTGCTTCGTACTTTACCTTGAACGGAGTGCTGTCATAAGCAGTAATCGGGCCAATTCCGCTCTTTCCTGCCTTCATGTTTTCCCAAGATTCTTCTACAGAATTTCCAAGTGCGTTTACAGCACCCATACCAGTAACTACTACTCTTCTCATTTTATTCTCCTGTTATAATGGGGGAAGGCTCCCCCTCGCTCCAAACCGCCGGTTTTACGCTACCCCCTCTCCTAGGGTTGCACCCTAAAACCCGCGTATTTGACTAGCAGCCGAGGCCGCCGTCAACGCCAATTACCTGGCCGGTGATATATTTACTCAAATCGCTTGCAAGGAACAAAGCTGCTCCCGCAACATCTTCTGTTGTACCTGCTCTTTTGAGAGGAACTGAATCAATCATTGCCTGCTGGAGTTCCGGTTTAAGAACTGCAGTCATGTCTGTTTCAATAAATCCCGGTGCGATACAGTTTACGCGAACTCCGCGGCTGCCTACTTCCTTGCTCAGGGCTTTTGAATAAGCAATCAGACCGCCCTTGGAAGCGGCGTAGTTTACCTGACCACCCTGTCCGTGCAAACCAACAATACTTGACATATTGATGATTGAACCTGACTTGCGGCGAATCATGTCATTTGAAACAATCTGACAGATTAAGAAAGAAGAAGTCAAATTAACACGAAGAACATCGTTCCAGTCGTCCAGCTTCATGCGGAAAGAAAGGCCGTCCCGTGTGATTCCTGCGTTGTTTACAAGAACGTCAAAGCCACCGGCTTCTATGAGGGCTGCTTTTACAACAGAAGTAACCTGTTCTGCATTGCCTACGTCTGCACAAATCTCGTGGAATTTAGTGTTGTTTTCTGAAGCAAGTTTTTCCAGTTCATCCTTTGCGCTGCTTGGTTTAGAGCAGAGTCCCCAAACTTCACAACCGTTTTTAATGAACATTTCAACGATTCCACGGCCAATACCGCGGCTACTTCCTGTAACAAGGGCTTTTTTATTCAATAATAACATCATGAACTCCTGTTATCCTGTAATTAAAGTGAATTGATTGATTCTGCTGTGTTTACAGAAACTGCTTTCCACTGTTCTGCGTAAGAAGTTTTGCCCCAGAGCCCTGCCAAAACTGAACCCGGACCTACTTCGATTACACTCCATTCGTTATCCTTGTCGCTGGCCATCAGCTCAGCAAGAACAGCTTCTTCATCAGTCCAGCGGACAGGATGGGTAAGGTGATCAACTGCGCTTACTTTAGCGGCAGCAGGATCAGTTACCTTTTTACCTGTAACATTACTGAACAATGTGATTTTTGGTTCAGCGAATGTGTATTCTTCCAGGGCAACTTTAAAGTTGTCAGCAGCCTTCTGCATGAGAGGGCTGTGGAAAGGACCTGCAACAGCAAGACGGATTGCGCGGCGTGCGCCTGCTTCTTTTGCTGCAGCTTCTACCTTTTCCAGACCGTCTGCAGTACCTGCAACAACAGTCTGTACGCTTGAGTTAAGGTTAGCGGCATAAGCACCGTCAATTTTTGATGCGATTTCTTCAACTTTTTCCGGTGGAAGGCCGAGGATAGCGCTCATTCCTGGAGCGTGGCCTGCGTTAGCTTCAGCGATTTCTTCGCAAACTTTCTGCATGATTGAACCGCGGCTCTTTACGATGTTACAAACCTGTTCAAAATTCAAAACGCCGGCAGCATACAAAGCAGGAAATTCTCCGAGAGAAAATCCCATGCAGGCAGAAGGTTCGATTCCTTTAGTTTTGAGGGCAGCCATTACTGCAAGGCTGGCAGCAGTGATTGCAAGCTGACTGTTGTCACTGCGGTTAAGTTCAGTCTGTTCTGTTTCCCAGAGGAGTTTGGCAATATCTTTGCCTGTTACTTTAGACATCTCTTCGATTACTTTCTGGGCTTCTGGAAAAGACTCGCAAACGTCTTTAATCATGCCCTGTGTTTGAGCACCCTGTCCCGGGAACAAAAATGCATATTTCTTAGCCATAATAATAAGCCTCCGTGCCTTTTATTATGACATTTTTCGTCTTTTTGTCAATATTCCAGATTGTAAAAGTCAAGAGTTCAAATTTCGGGGTTCAGTAAAAATAATACTTGTATATGAAAACTACCAGGAAAGCACGGCTGTCTTCGCATAGTTGAAGGTAATAGGTATCCGACTGCGCTCGCTGATGCTCGCTTGCGATCCTTCAAAATGC
>DLYJ01000209.1:0-1071 GCA_003447785.1 Treponema sp. | reverse complement strand
GCTTTCCTTCCCGTTTCCATATTCTGTCTTTCTGCTTATGCAAACCCGGATTTTTTCCATCAACTATTTAATCGGGATGTTTCGGGTTTTTATCTTTTCCGGAGGATATCTACAGTGTGGCTTGAGGCGCCGAGAAGGTCGGAGCGTTCCGCATTGCACAGCTGGAATTTTATGAAAAGCTCAAAGGTTTCGTCGTCCATCGCGTTTAATTCGCGGCGCATGTAATCGGAAGGGCCGTCTGCTGCGATGATTTTTATGCGCTCAAGGCCGGCCTTTTCATTCATGCGGTTGATATCTTCAAGCCTCAAATATGAATACAAATCATCCGGGCCGCTCACCGTTTTAAAGTCCCCCGTTACGGCGCCGCTTTTTATTAACTGGCCAATTTTTCCCTTCTTAAAGCAGTATTCAATCAGGCTGTATTCATTCATCACGTAGGCAGCAAGAATAAAGCCGCCCTTTCTGGTCACGCGTTTTGCCTCGCTAAAAACCCTGAGGCGGTCTTCGTCCGTATGCAAATGGTACATGGGACCAAAAATCAGGGTAATGTCAAAACTTTCGTCGTCTAGAAAACGTAAATCCCGGGCGTCCCCCGGCCAGATGTGAACGCCCGGCTGATGTTTGGATTCAATTACCTTCCGGTTACGCTCCACAAGTTCAACAGCGGTGACGGAGTGTCCTTTCTGCGCAAGCGCCACAGAATACCGCCCGGTTCCAGCCCCAAGGTCAAGAATCGAAAGCCCCGGACGCCCCCCGATGCATTCTTCGATGTAATGCATGGTCACAGTAAACTCAACGGTTCCGTGGCGTGTAGTCAGACGGTGCTCCTCGTTGAATTTATTGTAGTATTGTTCAATTAATTTTGTGTCAGGATTTGAATTCGATTTTAACGGCATGAGACAATTCTAAAAAAAAATCCGCCCTCTGTACATAAGGCGGATTGCAATCTTACTTAAAAGGATCCTTTGTCTGGTCCACGGTTAAAAGTTCGTTCACATTTACGCCGTAGGAACGTTTTGACATGGACTTTAAAACCTCTTTGTAACTGTATGTAAGTTTTTCTTCCTTCTG
>DLYJ01000059.1:5341-13515 GCA_003447785.1 Treponema sp. | reverse complement strand
GGATACGGAGTGCGTGCATTCAACAATCCGTTCCACTTTGTTCAGAGGCAGCTGATTGCTTCGGTTGTGGGTTTTTGCGCAATGATTTTTCTTGCCTGTCTTGATGTAGAAAAACTTAGAAAAATTCTTCCGATAATTGTAATTGGAAGCGTAATTTTGTGTCTTTTGACCTTTGTGCCTGGAATTGGTGTAGAGCGCAAGGGTGCAAGACGCTGGCTGAGAATCCCGTATTTTTCCACATTCCAGCCTTCTGAAGTAATTAAGTTTGCCATGGTTTTGTACCTTGCAAACCTTTTTGATAAGCAGGAAAAACTTCCTGAAGAAGAAAAGTCCGTATTTCCGGCATTCCTGGGGCTTATAATTTTTACCCTGATTATTTTTGCCCAGCAGGACTTTTCTACAGGCGTTTTTGTTCTGTGCGTGGGACTCATTATGTTCTATGCAACAGGAGCCAAGCTTGCATGGTTTATTCCCTTTGCAGGTCTGGGGCTTCCTGCGGCAGCACTTATGATTCTGCTCAAACCGTATCGCGTTCACCGCCTGACTGCTTTTCTGGCTCAGGACGATTATCAGCAGAGTTATAACTACCAGATAATCAATGCCAAAAAGGCCATCACCCACGGCGGATTCTGGGGACAGGGCGTGGGAACAGGCTTGACGAGAATTACAAATGTTCCGGAGATTCAGTCGGACTACGTTTTTGCCGGCTGGAGCGAAGCCATGGGGCTTGTTGGAGTTGCAATTTATTTTGTCCTCCTCGGCATTTTTGCCTGGAGAATAATAAAAGTAAGTCTTTCATGCGGAAACAGATTTGCTGCAATCGCATGTTTTGGATTTGGCGTAACAATTGTTGCACAGTCCATTTTGAATATCGCAGTTGTTGGCGGAGCCCTGCCTTCAACCGGTATTCCGCTCCCGTTCTTCAGTTCGGGTGGTTCATCAATAATTTTCACACTGGCAATGTGTGGATTTATTATAAATGCGTCAGGTATTGAAAAAAGTGATGTATACGAAAATGTAAGCGGAGAATTTAATATATGAGTGACTTTGCCTTTAAAGCCTATGATGGATTTGAAACTTCTCAGAAAAAATCAGATTCAAAAAGTAAGATTTTAAAAATTTTATTTGCGATTCTGCTTTCTCTTTTGCTCATTGAGGTGATTGTATATCTCTTTGTAGTTCCGGCTCTGGGAAATGTAAGAATTTCCATCAGTGGCCTCAACAACTGTTCTGAACAGGAAATTATCAAGGCTTGTGGCGAACGTCTTGCAAATAACTATTTAAAATTCAATCCGGATGAAATCCGCTCGGTAGTTGCAAGTATCCCGGGTGTTGAAGATGTAACGGTCAGCAGAAGATTTCCGGACCGCGTTTTTATCAATGTAATCGAAAGAAAACCTGTTGCAGTAACATTTATTAACACAGAAGACCGCACAATACCTATTCAAATTGATAAAAATGGAGTATTATTTCCTATAAAGTCTGCAGCTGTTCCTAAGGACGGTTCAGTACCAATTATTTCCGGAATCCCGGTTGATAATATTCCGGAGGGAATGCGAATTCCGTCAAAATATCATTTGCTGATTGACCAGATTACCAGGATTCAATCGGTTAATAAAAAGTATTTTGCCGCTGTTTCAGAAATTCGTGTTGTTCCAAGAGAATTTGGTAATTATGAACTTGAACTTTTTCCGGTTCGTGCTCATTTGAAAGTGCTCGCTGACCGTGTTCTTAACGAAGAAACACTGCAGAAAATGATGGTTACTCTGGATGTTGTGCGTGGTCTGGACTCGGCCGTAGATCAGATTGATCTGCGTTACGGTTCGGTTTCTTACCACTCAAACGGATCCAGAACAGGAGTATTTTTTTGAACAACATAGTCGTAGGTCTTGACCTTGGTACGAGTTTTGTCCGCGCAGTAATCGGCGAAGTTCTTGATGACAATCGCGTAGAAATCATTGGAATCGCCCAGAAACCGTCTACCGGTCTGCGTAACGGCGTAATCGTTAACCGCGAAAGTGCCATGGACTGTATAAAAAATTGTATCGAAGAAGCAGAGCAGAAGGCCGGCTACGAAGTTCTTTCCTGTGTAACTGCCATCGGCGGTCTCCAGATTGAAAGCGTAAACTCAACCGGTCTCGTTGCAATTGCAACTCATGGAAAAGGTCCCCGCGAAATCAACCGCAACGATATTGAACGTGTTCTTGACGCGGCAAACGCCGTAAACATTCCCATGGACAGAAAGATGCTGCATGTAATTCCTCAGAATTATATCGTAGACGACCAGACTTCTTATAAAAATCCGCTGGGAACAATAGCCGTACGTCTTTCTGCCGAAGTTCACATTGTTACCGCTTCAAAAACTGCCATTGCAAATATTACCCAGTGTATTGAACACTCAGGCTACCGTCTTGATAACGTTATGCTCAAAACACTTGCAGCAATGCACGCAGTTATGGCACAGGATGAACGGGAACTTGGTTCCGTTCTGATTGACCTTGGCGGCGGAACAACAGACGTAATTGTAATCAATAAGGACGCCCCGATTTGTACTGTTTCAATTCCTGTGGGCGGTAAACTTGTAACAAATGATATTTCGATTGTAAAGGGTGTTTCACCTGCAACGGCTGAACAGATTAAAATCCAGAGCGGATGCTGCTGGCTCGGCCTTATCGAAACTGATGATGAAGTAATTATTCCTGGCGCAGGCGGCCGCGATCCTGAAGTTTCAAGCCGCACTGAAATCTGCCAGATTATTGAACCGCGAATGCGCGAAATCTTTACAATGGTTAAAGACCAGATTGTAAACCGCGCAAACACAACTCTTGCGGGAAATATCATTCTTACTGGCGGCGGAGCCCTTATGCCGGGCGCTGTTCAGCTTGCAGAAGATGTTTTTGGCACAACGGCGGTTCGTCTGGGTATTCCGGGAGATTTTGGAGGTCTCCAGGAAGAATACAGAAAGCCTGACTACGCTACGGCCGTAGGTCTTGTAGTAGGTTCAATAAATCAGCTTGGCGGTGAAGTTGCCTCTGATTTTAAGCGGCGGGAAGAAAAATCTTCGTCAAAGGGTAGCGCTTGGTCGCGTTTCTTAAAGAAGTTTTTTTAACAAATAAAACGATATAAAAAGCAGAAGGGGATCTGCTGATTATGGGCGGGAGGAAATTATGATTGATATTCTGGATGTAAATGACTCGGGAAACACAACTGACTTTGTCAGTCCGACAAAAATTAAGGTAATCGGGTGCGGCGGTTGTGGCGGTAATGCCGTAAACACAATGATTGAATCCGGTATTCAGGGAGTTCAGTTCATTGCGTTGAACACCGACGTTCAGCACCTTGCAGTTTCTAAAGCAGAGTATAAAATTCAAATCGGTAAAAAACTTACAAATGGTCTTGGTGCCGGAATGCATCCGGAACGCGGTGAAGCGGCTGCAAAAGAAGAGGAAGAAACAATCCGCTCCCTCCTGGACGGCAGTGATATGGTATTTATTACCGCTGGAATGGGTGGTGGTACCGGTACAGGTTCTGCGCCGATTGTTGCAAACATTGCCCGCGAACTTGGTATTCTGACCGTTGCAGTCGTAACAACTCCTTTCGTTTTTGAAGGCCCTATCCGTATGCAGATTGCAGAAGAAGGCATTAAAAAACTCCGCGCAGAAGTAGACTCCCTCATCGTAATTCCTAACCAGCGTGTATTTGACGGCGCTGATAAAAAACCTTCCGCTGTTCAGGCATTTAAAACTGTAGATGATATTTTGCGCCAGGGCGTAAAAGGAATCTCAGAAATCATCACAAAAACCGGTCTTATCAACCGTGACTTTAAAGATGTTGAAACCGTAATGAAGGGGCAGGGGGATGCAATCCTGGGAATCGGCGAAGGCTCAGGCGAAAACCGTGCCGTAGATGCCGCAACCGACGCTATCAACAATAAACTCCTGGCAGACACACATATCGACGGCGCTAAAAACATCCTTATCAAAATCAGCGGCAACGAAGATGTGGGTATCGATGAATGTGACGAAATCGTAAAAGTAATTACTGCAAGCGCTGACCCGCAGGTCCGCGTACTCTGGGGACTTTATATCGAACCGGAACTTGAAGATAAAATTACGGTAACTGTTATTGCAACCGGATTCAATTCACCTAATTCTTCAATTCCTGCAGAAGATGCAGCTGTTGTAGAAGAAAAAACTCAGGCAGATTCAAATATCTTCTCTCAGGGTGACTTTGAAAAAGTTCTTAATCCGGGCAAATTTACCGCTCCTGCTGCGGCAAGAGAGGCAGTTACACCGGCTGAAGAAAATGCACTCTTCGGTCGAACTCCACAGCCTGCTGCAAACAGGGACAGCGGACTTGGAAGTCTGTTTGACTCGGCACCACGGGAAACTGCAAAACCATCTTCGATTGTGCCGCCAGCTAACTTTAAAAACGACGGCGACTTGAACAAGCCTGCCTGCTGGAGAAATCTTGATAACTTATCAAGATCAATTGACCTTACAAAAAAATAAAAAATGACGGTAGAGCTGCTGATTCAAAAATTTTATACAGATTTGATGACTGTGGAAAGACTGAGCAGCAATACTGCAGACACATATTCTGAAGGGGCAGTTTTGTTTTTGCGCTGGCTTGTAAACCAGCAGTTAAAACTAAAGGAAGTAACCGCTCAGAATATCATTTACTACTTTGCACAGCGCCGTACCGAAGGTGTGGACGAACTTACCGTTGCAAAGCAGATTTCCAGCCTGAGGGCCTTTGGTTCCTTTCTTGTTCGGGAAGGCTACTGGAAGGAAAACATTGCCCTTCAGCTGGATCGCCCAAAAGCAGGCAGGGCCCTTCCCCGCGTGCTGAGCGTTGAACAGGTTGATGCACTGCTGGGCTGTATTGATGTTTCTAAGCCTCTGGGCATAAGGGACAGGGCTTTATTTGAATTGATCTACAGCTGCGGTCTTCGCATCAGCGAGGCCGTAGAGTTAAAAATTGCAAATCTGCATCTTTCGGAGAGGATTTTAATAGTTCACGGAAAAGGGGACAAGGAGAGAATGGTTCCCTTTGGAGAAGCGGCCCAGAAGCGTCTTAAGACCTATCTTGAGGAAGTAAGACCGCTTCTGGTGGGTGACAGGGTTGTTGACGAGGTTTTTGTCAATTACGAAGGCAATCCCATTACACGGAAGGGAATCTGGAAAAGGTTTCAGGACTACAAAAAGCTGAGCGCAGTCGATGCAAAAGTTCATACTTTGCGCCACTCATTTGCAACTCATCTTTTGTCCGGTGGAATGGATCTGCGTTCTGTGCAGGAACTTCTGGGGCACTCTGACCTTGCGACTACAACAATTTATACCCATGTCGAAGACAAGCAGCTTCGGGAAGGGCATAAAAATTATTTTCCTGGCCATGGAGGTAGTGAAAATGAAAACAAATAAAATGAACTGCAAAAAAACTGTATTTCAAAGCATTCTGTACGTTTTTGCAATTTGTATGATTTTATGCGGCTGTTCGGGAAAGTCTTCCAAGACAATCATCCGTATGCAGAAAATCGAAGAAGGTGTTGATTCTCCCACAACTGAGGCAGAACTCAAGGAAGCCATCAAAAAATACCAGGACCGGGTTGCTGACATCCAGCTTGCAAACGCTCAGATTGGAATCTGGTACAAGATTCTTGGAACCCGCTATCTTGACGCAAAAATGTATGGAGAAGCCTTAAAAACTTTCCAGACGGCAATTCAATATTATCCCACAAACCAGAACCTTTATTATTACGTAGGTGTCTGCGCAGGCTACATGGCTCATGCAAGCCTGGACTACAATGCTACAGGTTCAACAACCGAAAAATTCAATTATTTAAAACTTGCAGAGAGCGCTTACCTTCGTGCAATTGAACTTGAAGAACGCTATGTGAGGGCACTTTACGGCCTTGGTGTTCTGTATGTTTTTGAACTTGATGACTGTGCAAAGGCAATTCCGTACCTTGAAAAAGCCCTGACAATCGAAACAAAAAACACGGACATTATGTTTGTGCTTGCCCGCGCATATTATGTTCAGCAGAATTTTGACGGAGCCGTTGAAATGTATGACAGGATTATTTCTACAACCCGCTCTGAACAAAAGAAAAAAGAAGCCGAAGCCAACAAAAAAATTGTTTTAGACACCTCTTATGCAAATTAACAGGGAAGAACTTATAAAGCGTCTGATGCTGGCAGACGCTTCATTTTTAACCTTCAGAGAAAAAACTGTTTTAGAAAAAAATCTTGACAGTCCCGACGCCCTTGCGATAATGTCAATTGATGACATCAGTTCCATGGTAAAACGTACCTTTGGAAAAGCCCACTGGGACGCAGGGTACAGCCTGGATCAGGCGGCTAAAAATTCAATCATTCTGGAAAAACTTGGAATTAACTTTGCTTTTTACGACAGCGAAGATTATCCTGCAATGTTTAAGGAAATGACTGACCCGCCTTACGCAGTTTTTTACCGTGGTGACATAAAATGCCTTAAAAACAGTTGCGTTTCTGTTGTGGGAACTCGCCGTGCCACAAACGACGGAAGAAAGGCCGCCTTTGACTTTGGAAAGGATGCTTCAGACAACGGCACTGTGATTGTAAGCGGACTTGCTTTTGGAATCGACATTGCAAGCCACAAGGGAGCATTGAGCGGAGCGCTGGGCAAAACCTGTGCGGTTCTTCCCAGTGGAATTGATAAAATCGTTCCAGGCGCCCACATAAAAGAGGCGGCTAAAATCATCGAAAAGGGCGGTTGTGTTTTAAGCGAATACACGCCTTTGACCGAGGTGCAGGCATTCCGTTACATACAGCGGAACCGGCTCATTGCCGCATTAAGTCCTGCAACGGTTGTAATTCAGGCGCCTGCCGGAAGCGGGGCAATGACTACAGCCTCTCTTGCACTGGATTACAATAGATATGTTTTTTTTAGTCAGGTTTGTCTTGGAAAGGAAAGTGAACTTCTTTACGATGTTGTAGAGGGCGAATTAAAGAAGACGGCACTGATTCAAAAAAATAAAGAAAAATTAATTGCAGGTAAATTGAATAATAGTCCAAAAAACTATATACAAGAAGGAGCACCTGTGATAAAGAATTATGCAGAGTATGCGCACTACATGCATAACGGCTCAGAGCCGCTCAAAAAGGTAAATACGGACGGTCAGCTGGACCTGTTTAAGGCTGACAGTCAAAAGGAATAAAATGGCAGCTACAAAAAAGAAGTCAAAGAAAGCAGAAAAAACTCTCGTAATTGTAGAGTCTCCTGCTAAAGCAAAAACAATTGAAAAATATCTTGGAAGCGGTTATACAGTCAAAGCCAGTATGGGACATTTGATTGACCTTCCGAAAAGCCGCATGGCAATTAAAATTGAAGAAAACTTTGAGCCGGAATATATTACCGTCCGTGGACGGGCAAAACTTTTAAAGGAACTGCAGAAAGACGCTAAAAAAAGCGATCACGTATTGCTGGCATCCGACCCTGACCGTGAAGGAGAAGCAATCGCATGGCATCTGAACAATGCCCTTAAGGATAAAACTGAAGCAGACATCAAGCGCGTCGTATTCAACGAAATTACTCCCAATGCAATTAAAGAAGCAGTAAAAAATCCCCGCGACATTTACGAAAGCCTTGTAAACGCACAGAAGGCACGCCGCGTTCTTGACCGCCTTGTGGGTTACAACCTGAGCCCGCTTTTGTGGGAAAAGGTAAAAAACGGTCTTAGTGCAGGCCGCGTTCAGTCGGTTGCCCTCAGACTTATCTGTCAGCGGGAGCAGGAAGTTGAAGATTTTATCCCGGAAGAATACTGGTCCCTGGAAGCTGACTTTGTAAAGGGCAAGTCACAGTTTACAGCCCAGCTTGTTCAGTATAAGGGCGAAAAACCTGACCTTAAAAACGAAGCTCAGGTAAAAAAGATTATCGAAGAAATCCAGAACTCTGAATGCAAGGTTACTGATATAAAAAATACGGATAAAACCGTAAAACCAAAGCCTCCTTTTACAACAAGTAAACTCCAGCAGGCTGCTGCAAACAGGCTGGGTTTTACTTCCCGCAAAACAATGCAGATTGCACAGCAGCTGTACGAAGGCGTGCAGATTGGATCAAGTCGTGTGGGTTTGATTACATACATGCGTACAGACTCAGTGCGTATCGCCCAGAGTGCCCTCGATGACGTCCGG
>DLYJ01000059.1:0-5163 GCA_003447785.1 Treponema sp. | reverse complement strand
CCGGATTCAATTAAAGACTCCCTGAGCCGCGACCAGTTCAGGCTTTATTCAATTATCTGGGAAAGATTTTTCTCAAGCCAGATGAATAACGCAAAAACACGCACAACAAGCGTAGACATTCAGGCTGGAGACGCAGTATTCCGTGTGAGTGCTTCAAAACTGATTGAAAAAGGTTTTTACAAGGTAATCAAACTTTTGTCTTCAAAAGAAGAAGTTACAGGAAACCTTCCTGCACTGAAAGAAGGCGAAATTCTCGACAGCGCACACAAATTCTATCCGGAACAGCACTTTACTCAGGGACCTGCCCGCTACACAGACGCAAGTATCGTAAAAATGCTTGAAGAAAAGGGAATCGGCCGTCCTTCAACATATGCTCCGATTATTTCGGTTCTCCTGGACCGCTACTACGTTACAAGAAGCAACAAGCAGCTTGTTCCCACAGTGCTGGGCAAGATGATTTCCAAGATTCTTGTGGAAGCATTCCCGGAAGTTATCAACGAGCATTTTACGGCAGAAATTGAAAACAAACTGGACGAAGTTGAACAGGACAAAATTGTCTGGAACGATATGATCGGCGAATTCTACGGGCCGTTCAAAAAGCGCGTTGACGAAGTGGAAAAGACAACAGAAAGCGTAAAAGGCTTTCTCGATGAACAGACTGACATCGTCTGCGATAAATGCGGCAAAAAGATGGTTAAAAAGCTTGGCCGCTTTGGATTCTTCCTGGCATGTTCGGGATTTCCAGAGTGCTACAACACAAAATCAATTCCTCTGGCAAAATGTCCTGTAAAGGGCTGCGACGGCGAAATCGTTGCACGCAAAACAAAGGGCCGGGGCAAGGAATTCTACGGTTGTACAAATTATCCGAAGTGCAGCTTTATTTCTCACTTTAAACCCATTGACGCAACCTGTCCAAAATGCGGCTGGTTCATGGTTGAAAAATTCGACAAAAAGAACGGCAACTACAAGAGCTGTATCAACCCGGACTGCGATTACCTGCACTCACAGGATGATACTTCTGACGTTGTACCTGACGGGGAAGACTAATTTTAAGGAGAGCAGGTTTTGACAGTAAAAGAAGCAGCGGAAGAATTTATTGTTTACATAAGCTCTGTTCGAAGCCTCTCTCAAAACACCGTCACAGCATACAAAAACGATCTTCTGGTCTTTGAAAGTATGCCGTCAATCGGGTCCGAAAAGCCGGTTGAACTGGTTGCTGCCGATGACATACGCCTTTGCATCGGCGTACTTTCTAGAAAAAAGTTTGAAGCCTCTTCAATCAACCGTTTTATAGCCTCGGTACGCGGTCTGTTCGGCTACTGCAGGAAATTCAATTACATTCAGAAAAATCCGGCTCTGGAAATAAAAACTGTAAAACTTCCTAAGCGCCTTCCTAATTTTTTGACCGGCGCCGAAGTAGACAAACTTTGTTCTGAGCCCCATAAAAATGAACTTTTATGGGAAAAACGGGACAGTGCGATTCTTGAATTTATGTATTCCAGCGGGTGCCGTGTGAGCGAAGTTGCTTCCCTGAAAGTCTGTGACCTTTCAGCCGATTTATCCTGTGCAATTGTAACCGGTAAGGGCAACAAGGACAGAAAGGTTTATCTTGAAGACGATGCAAGAAAAGCCGTGGGCGAATACATTGCCGACAGAAATGCACGATTTGCCGACAATAAGGTTCATAATCCGAAAAATTATCTTTTTGTAAACCAGAACGGAACTCCAATCACTGTCCGGGGAATCCGCTACATAATTGACAGATACAGCGGCGCCGATGGAACAGGACATCATGTAAATCCCCACGCCCTTCGCCACACCTTTGCCACAGGAATGATTGCAAGCGGGGCAGACGTAAGGCTTGTCCAGGAACTTCTGGGCCACTCAAGCATAAGCACAACCCAGCGCTATACACACATCACAACCGACAAAATGATAGAAATGTACAACAGGGCCCATCCTCACGGCGGCCGGGAATAGCAGGTCGGATTGAACGCCCTTTGAACCTGTTGTTTTTTAGTTGCCCCGTCATTTGATTTTTTGTATATTTTAACAATGGAAAAGGTTGAAATTCGCAGTACAACAGTAATCGCAGTAAAAAAAGACGGCAAGGTTGCAATGGCCGGAGACGGACAGGTAACGCTTGGTAACACAGTGTGCAAAGGTAACGCAAGAAAGGTACGCAAAATCTACAACGGCCGGATTTTGACCGGTTTTGCCGGCAGCGTGGCCGATGCTTTTACACTTCTTGATAAATTCGAAGAAAAGGTTAAGGAATTTAACGGTGACTTAACCCGCAGTGCAGTTGAACTTGCAAAACTCTGGCGTACAGAACGCTCATACCAGAAACTGGAAGCAATGCTCATTGTTGCAGACAGTTCAAAAATTCTTTTAATCAGCGGTGACGGAAATGTAATTGAACCGGAAAACGATGTTCTTGCAATCGGTTCAGGGGGAAACTACGCTTACTCGGCAGCTCTGGCTTACCTTGACTGCAGCAGCCTGTCAGCAAAAGAAATTGCAGAACGCTCCCTCAAAATTGCAGGAAACATCTGTATTTACACAAACAACCACATTACTTCAGAAGAAATATAGGAATTAAAAAAAATGGCAATCGAAGGCTTAACACCTAAACAGATAGTAGAAAAACTTGACCAGTACATCATAGGTCAGGAAAAAGCAAAAAAGGCCGTGGCAGTTGCTCTGCGTAACCGCCTGCGCCGCATTCACCTTGCGGAAGATATCCGCGATGAAGTTGCGCCAAAAAATATTCTTATGATTGGACCAACCGGTGTGGGAAAAACAGAAATCGCACGCCGTCTTGCAAAACTTGTCAACGCTCCCTTTATCAAGGTCGAAGCAACCAAGTACACGGAAGTAGGTTATGTTGGCCGGGATGTTGAATCCATGATCCGCGATTTGATGGCTGTGGGCTACAATAATGTTAAGTACGAAATGGAAGATCAGCTCAAGGAAGTATGCATGCCGAAGGTAGAAGAAAAACTTCTGGATTTACTTCTTCCGGGCTCTGACAAAAAAACTGCCCCTCAGGAAAATAAAGCTGCCGGCGGTGACGTAATTATTCTTCCTCCGCCTGGTGCAAGTGCAGCGGGCTCTGAAAATTCAACAAGAGAAAAATTCCGGCAGATGCTCAGGGAAGGCAAGCTGGAAGACCGGGAAGTTGAACTTACTGTTAAGCGGACACCTCGGGGACCGAGCATGGAAATTATTGCCGGCGGAAGCATGGACGATTTGCAGGCCGGAATGCAGGAACTTCAGAACATGATGATGGGCGGCCGCTCAAAGAAAAAGACCGTTACAATCAGGGAAGCCCGCAAAATTATTGAAGAAGAAACACTTGAATCCATGATTGATACCGACAAGGTTGCTGACATTGCACGAGAGCGTGTAGAGCAGAGCGGAATCGTATTCATCGATGAAATTGATAAAATTGCCACAAAGGGAAATGCAGGCGGACGGGATGTAAGCCGGGAAGGCGTTCAGCGCGACATTCTGCCGATTGTTGAAGGTTCAAAGGTAAACACAAAGTTTGGCGTTGTGGACACAACACACATTCTGTTTATTGCTGCCGGTGCATTCAGTTTGAGTGCGCCAAGCGATTTGATTCCTGAACTGCAGGGCCGCTTTCCGCTCAGAGTTGAACTTGAAGCACTTACAAAAGAAGAGTTTAAGCGCATCCTCCTGGAACCAAAAAATGCACTTACTAAGCAGTACACGGCACTCCTGGAAACAGAAGGTCTTAAAATTCAATTCTCTGATGATGCAATTGACCGCATGAGCTTTCTGGCAGAAGACGTTAATTCAAGAAGCGAAAACATCGGTGCCCGCAGGCTTCACACAATCATGGAAAAAGTTCTTGAAGAAGTCAGTTTTACCGCTGATGAACACTCAGGGGAAACCCTGGTAATTGACGCCGCCTTTGTTGATGAGCGTCTTAAGGGCGTTGTCGCTGACCAGGACTTGAGCCGTTACATTCTGTAAACGCAAAGAAAGATTGTAAAAAAAAACAGCTCCCAGTCGCATTTCTGGAAGTCAGGACCGTGCGTTAACGCACTGCACACTGTTTGTGGCATAGGAACTTATAAACTTGCCGCTTTCGCGGCAGCCACAAACAGAGCGCTCCTGTTTCCAGCTCTGCTCCTTCGCGCTGTTTTTTGATAATTTATCCTGCGTTTACAAGGATATTACCTTATGCTGTCCACATTTGCCCTGCCGCCCGGAACGTAAGGTAAAACTTCTTCTTCCGGGTCAACTTTTACGCGTACAAAGAACGGTTTGTTTTTGCGGTTTGCGTCAAAGGCTTTTTTATACCAGTCTTTGTCCGTAAGGGCGTCTGCAGTTTCTATTCCAAAACCTTCTGCAATTTTTAACAGATCAACCCTGGTATCAAAAATACTTGCGCTGTAGTTTTTGTCGAACAAAAACTTCTGCTGCTGGTAAACCATGCCCAAAGTTCCGTTTTCAAAAACGATTACGGTAACAGGCAGATTGTTTTCTGAAAGGGTTGCAAGTTCCTGGATGTTCATCATGATGGAGCCGTCACCTGAAAAACAGATTGTGCGCTTGTCAGGATTTGCGATTGCGCTTCCGATGGCTGCCGGAAGGCCAAAGCCCATTGTTCCCAGGGAGCCCGATGTGAGCAGGGTCATCGGTTTTAAAACAGGGTAGTACTGGGCAACCCACATCTGGTGCTGGCCAACGTCTGTTGCAATAATCAGGTCTTCTTTTTTAGTGCCTGCCTTTTCTGCAAGTTCCGGAACGCTTCTGATAAAGTCCCGGGGATTTACGCTGTCCATAAAGTCTTTGTTTTTCTTTTCCCTGTCTGGGCTTCCGAGAGTGAGTGAAAAATTCTTTTCTTTTAATTCAACAATCTGTTTTAACCAGCCGGCCTTTGCCTTTGCGTTATCATCCTTTTTGTTTTTCAGTTGAATGCAGAGCTCCGGCAGTACGGACTGAACCGTGGCAACGAAAGAGATTTTTGCTTCGATAATTTTATTGATTTCTGCTGCATCAATATCAATGTGGATGATTTTTGCATCCGGACAGAATTTATTTACAACACCTGTTGCCCTGTCATCAAAGCGTGCGCCGCAAACGATTACAAGGTCGCTTTCGTGCATTGCCCGGTTTGCGCTGTAAGAG
>DLYJ01000132.1 GCA_003447785.1 Treponema sp. | reverse complement strand
CTTCATTCACAAAGTTCGAAAACAAGGCAGTGGAATAATTTTTATCAGCGCAGCAATGACAAAAAGCAAGTGTTCAAGCCACTTGCTTTATTTATAATGTACGCTATAATGTACACATATGGAGGTGCATTATGAACGCGATGAATGCAACAAAAGCCCGTGCAAATCTTTTTAAAATTATGGCTTTTGTAAATGAAACTTCCCAGCCGCTAACCCTCACTAACTCAAAAGGAAAGAATGCTGTTCTTATCGGTGAAGATGATTGGAACGCTATTCAGGAAACAATATACTTAAATTCAGTTCCAGGAATGACAGAATCTTTAATAAAGGGCAAAAACACACCTTTAGAAGAATGTCTTTCTGAAGATGAAGTTGAGTGGTAATGAATGTTTCTCATCAAATATGAAAAGCAGGCTGTAAAAGATATAAACAATCTCAAAGGTGCTAAGCTTGACGGAAAAGCAAAAGCTCTTATTGAAATCTTAAAAAAAAATCCTTTGGAACCGCCTTGTGAAGAATTAGTAGGAAACTTGGCAGGTTTGTATTCACGACGAATAAATATTCAACACAGATTAGTTTACGAAATATTCAATGAAGAAGTTACAGTTAATGATATAAAGTATGAAGGAACTGTAAAAATTATTCGTATGTGGACTCATTATGATAAAGTGAAATAATAACGCCTAACAAAGCTTCAAATCGGATGTCGTGGTCAAGCCGCGCCACTGTTTAAGCAGTTGATATCAGCGTGGGAATGATAAGAGGTCATAGCAGGCAATGACAGGGGCCTCTGTCCAGGCTAGTACTCCAGTTTGTACCAGTAGTACTCTTTGTAGGTGTCCTTAAAATAAGTGGCGTTTGTTGCCGGGACGCTTACGTCAGTTAACGTTCCGCCGGAGTTGGTTGAGTATTTTGTCCGGTACCAGGTTGTCGGGTCCGTAAAGGTGAGTGATGTGAGTTTAGAGCAGCCATAGAAAGCGCTGCTGCCAATAGAAGTAACAGAGTCTGGTATAGTGACCGAAGAAAGGGCAGTACAGCCATAGAAACTGTAGCTGCTAATAGAAGTAACCGAGTCAGGAATATTGACAGAAGAAAGTGAAGTGCAGCCAGAGAAAGCGTAGTTACCAATAGAAGTAACAGAGTCTGGTATAGTGACAGAAGAAAGAGAAGTGCAACCATAGAAAGTGTAGTAACCGATTAAAGTAACAGAGTCAGGAATGGTGACTGAAGAAAGTGAATTGCAGCTATAGAAAGCGTTGTTAAAAATATAAGTAACAGAGTCAGGTATAGTGACGGAAGAAAGTGATGTGCAGCCCTTGAAAGCCTCTTCCCTAATACTAGTAACAGAGTCAGGAATAGTGATTCCTGAAAGTTTTAAACAATTTCTAAACGAATTTATGGGAATCGATGTAAGTCCTGTTGTCTGTGATAATTCAAGATTTACTTTATATGTCGAATTCTTAATCGCGTTTGCTATTGTTGTTAAATCACTGTCTGATAGTTCCCCGGTTACTTCGATTGTTGAGTTTTCTGTCAATGAGGCTATCAGTGAACTAAAAATATCCTTGGTTGCGGTATAAGTTGAGTGTACAACCTTGGGGTCCTGGCTTGTAGATGAATCGCTGCAGGAAACAAAGTTCAATAAGAGGGCGGTGCAGAGTGAAAGTGCAAATGCCCGTGTTAAATAAGAAAACCAACTTTTTGAAATAGTCATAAGACACTCCGTTTTAGTTATAAAATAATATTATATTCATATTAACATAGCTTTAAGAATAAGGCTAGTTTTTCTTTTGGAGTTTTAAAAATGATGGGGAAAAAAAAGATTGCCGCATCAAGTGCGGCAATGACAGTGAGAGTTCCCGCGTCTAAGCGAGAACGACAACGATTGTTCTCGTGCGCGGGAATGACAACAATTGTTCCCGCGTCGAAGCGCGGGAATGACAAATTTATTTTGCGTTGGTTGAAGCGGAATCTGTTATAAGTGTCAGATCCTGTGCGTTCAAAAGGACAGGGCGGTTATTTGTTGAAGTAACCATTACTCCCTTTGAAGTGATTGTAATCGGTGTTGCAGGTTTTACAGAAACCGGTGATTTAAGGAGCGGTTCCAGGTTTGCGTTGAATTTTCCCACAACCCATTTGTCTCCTTCTTTAATTACACAGTAGTAGTCAGAACCGCCCTGTACCAGAACAGAGTTTTCTGCAACAGTTTCTGCGCTTTCCTTAATGATTTCCATATTTTCATTATCAAGGAGAACGAGCTTAACTGCACCGTTTCCAACGTTTGTTCCTGCAATTGCAACGAAGGTTTCGCCTGCCTCGTAGATTGAGCGGCTTCTGATAACGGTTACTGGTGACTCTTTAATAACCTTGCCGTTATCAGCATTCATCTTAACGAGAGAACTCAGCACGCCCAGTTCATCAACGGCTTTAAGACCATATACTGTTGCTGCGTTTTCGTTTGCAGTCTGTTCTTTAATGATTTTCTGCTGGTCTTCAGCGATTGTCTGGCGTTCATTCTGAGCTTCTGTGCGTTTAGTGTCTGCTGTTGCCTGAGCGGCAGCGGCTTCGTTTCTGGCATCTTCTGTAGATTTGGCCTGTTCTTCTGTAGCCTTAGCCTGGTTATCTGCTTCTTCCTGTTTCTGTTCAGCGACAGCCTTCTTTTCTTCGGCTTCTTTCTGAGCCTGTTTGTCGTCAGGATTTTCTTCTGCCTTTTTCTGTGCAGTTTCAGCTTCTTTCTTGGCTGTATCAGCTTCTTTCTTTGCTTCTGCAGTCTTTTTCTGCTGTTCCTTTAACTTGTTTGACTCTTCAGTGGCTTTTTTCTGGGCTGTTTCGGCCTTTTTCTGAGCGTTGTCAGCTTCCCGCTCCTTGATGTCAACCATATCTTTACGTGTGCTGACGTTTTTGTCGTCGTCTTCCTGCATTGATTCAACAACTTTTTTGTCGCTGATTACAGATGTATCGACTGTGCTCAAACCGCCGTTAAGGTCGTTGAGAGGAATTATGAGCTGGGTTTTTCCCGGCCATTCTTTATAACTTAAAGCGATACCTGCTTTATCTGAAGTAAGGTTATCCGTTACAACCTTTTTGTATTTTGACTGGTAATAGTCCAGCTTTCCGCGGTAAACGGCATTGTAAACGGTTACGAAAGTTGCCAGGGTTTTTGAATCTGTATCTGAGTACCCGTAAGCGGCAACGAGGTAGGCGGCGATAATGCGTCGTACGTTTTTAATGTGGTCTACTGTTGCGTTTGGACCAATGATAAAAATATCCGCATCAAGTTTTCCTTTTTCGTTTGGATCAACTGCGTGGATAATCTGATATTTAGCAGCAAAACCAGCAGTTGCCGGAGTTTCTACATTCTTTGCAATTGTCTGGCCGAGACCTGTACCAATTGCGGCAATTTCTTCTGCAGTGTTGATTACACTGTGGGGTCCAACATAGTTTTCAAAAACTACAGCATCTTCAGAAACCGATTCGATTTCCTGTTTGTTTACTTCTACCGCAAATGCTGAAGAGGCAAATACAACCGCAGCAAGAAGGGCAGAAAGAACATTTTTTATTTTCATATATCCTCCGGATAAACTTTATGACAGTATAATATTATATCACAGGTTTTTAAAAATTTACAGTTCAAGTTTAATAATGTTTTTCAGAGTCTGTGCCGCGTAATCCCTGATTGCCTTATCATACTGGGGATAGAGAAAATGCGACAGAATATTCTTGCCCTGGCGGTAAAGGGCAGGACGACCCATAAACTGTACGATTGAATATGTGGCGTCGCAGATTAAAACCGCTTTTTTTGT
>DLYJ01000070.1 GCA_003447785.1 Treponema sp. | reverse complement strand
GAGCGCAAGTGCACAGACTTCTGTTTTGCATCAGATAAAGGATATCACGGAAGAAATTGCAAAAAACAGCGGCCTGGAAATCCGTTACTTCGGTGACCCGGTACTTACAGATGACGCCAAAAGCTACATGATCCGCGACCTCATCGTTTTGATTCCTTTTGTAGTTTTAATTGTTCTTCTTTCCCTGTATTTTTCATTCCACTCATGGGCAGGAACTCTGCTCCCTCTGATTACGGTTTTGATGAGTACAATCTGGTCATGCGGCCTCATGGCAATGCTGAACATCACATTTACAATCGTAGCCAGCGTAATTCCAGTTACTCTGATTGCCTGCGGTTCTGCTTACGGAATCCATGTTTTAACTCACTACTACATTGCCCTTGAAAAAACAGAGGGCGAACTGACAAAAGAAAAGCACCTGGAGGCAATTCTGTTTGGCTTAAAGGACGTGTGGGTTGCAGTTCTGCTTGCGGCAGTTACTACAATCGCAGGATTTATTTCCAACGTTACAAGCCCGATTCAGCCGCTGCGCTCATTCTCAGTATTCAGCGCGTCTGGCGTTGCATTCGCCCTGATTCTTTCGGTAACACTTATTCCTGCAATGCTCTATCTCACACCGCTTTCAAAGGCAGGAAAACGCGCAACCAGAAAGCTTCATCTTTCCCAGAAAATCCGCGCAAAAATTGAACGGGAACTTGCACGCCGCGGCGGAAGAACCGGAGAAGAAGCAAATGCTGATACTCTGTACAAACTCTATTATTTCTTTGGTGGAACTACACCGCGCCTTTTTGTTTACATTCTCCTGATTATAGGTCTTTCTGTCGCAGGAATTAAAAAGGTTGCAGTTGATACAGCACTCGTAAACTACTTCCCTCCTGACAGTCAGTTCAGGCAGGATATCGCCTACGTTGATGAAAAACTTGCAGGCACAAACGGAATGTACTTTATTGTTGAAGGAACTTCTCCTCTCAAACAGGCCGTTGAAGCAATGCAGGCTGATGTAGAAAAAGGCAAATACGGCAAAGTTCTCACAGCTCTTGAATCCCTTCCGCTCCAGACTTCAGCTCCGGTTGAATCAGACGGCACTGCCCAAGAAGATAATTCTGAAGACTGGGGAGACTTTGACTTTGGAGAAAGCACGGATTCATCTGTCACACAAACGGTCGCACAAACGGCAGAATCAACGGAAACAGACGGTGACTGGGGCGAATTTGATTTTGGAGATGAATCAGCACAAACGGCTGAGACAGAAGAAAATTCAAAATACGACCTTAATACCCTTCAGGGCGCAGTTGATAACCTCAAGGAAATCTGTTCAACAAAGGCCGGAAAACAGGCTCTGCTTGACGGTTACAACGCTCTGACAGTCGTTGTAAACAAAGACTTTAAGGGCTGCATGACAAATCCTGAAATTTTAAAGGCTGTAGACGGCATGAACGAATACCTCCTTAATAAATACCAGGGAATCGGTAAACTCGCTTCATTTACAACCTTTATCAAACGAATCAATCAGGTTATGAATGCACCTGCCGTTAACGACAGCCAGACTCTCACAACAGAACGCGCTCTCAAAATGCTCAACGACGCTTACACACTGGCCGGCGGCAAAAACGCAAGCGTAAACGATATCGTAGTTCAGCTTGAAAAATCCCTTAACTACAACGGAGCTGCATACAACGAAATTCCTTATGATGTTGAAAAGTATCCGGTAGCAGACCGGGAAGAACTTTCAAACCTCATTACACAGTATCTCTACCTTTTGAGCAGTGACGCAATTGAACAGTTTGCAGATGACATGACAAACCCGAGTGCCATCCGTACACAGGTTCAGCTCAGAACCCACAGTTCCGAAGACACAGGAATTATCATCGCAGATGCCGCTCAGTATGCTAAGGAACACTTCCCGGAAGGTTATACATTCAAGGCAACCGGTAACGGAGAGATGGAACACACAATGACACGAATGGTTGTTTCAAGTCAGCTTATAAGTATTGTCTTCTCTCTTGTAATGGTATTCCTTATCATTTCCCTTTCATTCAAGTCCGGATGGGCCGGCCTGATTGGTGCAATTCCTCTGGGACTTACAATCATGCTCAACTTTATGGTTATGGGATTTGCAGGAATTCGCCTTGACCTTGTAACAAGTATTGTTTCTTCTGTTGCAATTGGTGTTGGTATCGACTATACGATTCACTTTATGGAAACCTACCGCGCACTTCGCATGCAGAGCAGCGACCTTGAAGCAATCACAAAAGAAACATTCAAGACTTCGGGCAAAGGCATTATTACAAACGCAATTGCCGTAGGACTGGGATTTGTCGTGCTGATTTTGTCAAAGTTCATCATTCTTCGTTACATCGGCGTACTTGTAGCAATCGTAATGTTTACAAGTTCAGCACTGGCAATGACAATCATTCCGGGCGTGCTCAACACCTTTGATCCTAAATTTATGTGGTCAAAAGAACAGCGCGCAGAATATGATGCAAAATTAAACCGCTGATGCGGAGTTTATAAACAAATCAATTAAGGAGACAAACATGAAAAAAATTCAGAAACTTATCGCAGCAACACTTATGATTATGACAGGCTTTTCTGCCTTCGCTTTGGACGGAAAAGAAATTATGGAAAAGGTTTACGACCGCCAGAAACCGGAGTTTACCAAGGCCGCTGTTGAACTTACACTGACAGCAAAGAACGGGGCAAAAGAAGTTCGCCACGTCGGTGAATACGGCCGGGACAAAAACGGAACTTCAGACATCGTAATGATATTCCTTTCACCTGCTTCCGTTAAGAACACACGCTTCCTCCAGAAACAGAACAAGGGCGCAGACGATGACAAATGGATTTATCTCCCGAGTCTCCGCACAACCCGCCGTGTAGCTTCAAGCGATGGTGACAAGCCTTTCGTAGGAACTGATTTTACTTATGATGATATGAGTACACGCAAGGTTGAAGAAGATACCCACGAATATCTTAAAGACGAAAAACACGGAGACTTTGACTGCTACGTTGTAAAATCAACTCCAAAAGACAACAAGAGCCAGTACCTTTACAGAATCAGCTGGGTAGATAAAGATTCAATGCTCCCTGTTTTCATCGAAATGTACGACAAAAAAGGCAAGCTTTTAAAAACAAGTGAAGTTACAAAACTTGAAAAGAAACAGGGCAACAGGGTTTACAATGTGCCGATGGAAGAAATCATGACAAACGTTCAGACCGGTCATTCAACTACCCTCAAAATGAAGAGTATTGAAATCGACAAGCCTCTTGCTGACGGTTATTTCAGTCCAAACTTCCTCAGCACAGGCCGTCTGTAATAATTATTTCTGAACCTTAATCGCCGATAGAATTTTTTCTATCTGGGCGATTAAGACCTTTACTTCTTTAACACGATCCAGAAGATTGAGGCGGTAGAAAATTTGAGTTCCGACTTTAAGGGGCTCAATGATACCGCTTGTCTTTAAAATCTTAAGGTGATGAGAAACTGCCGGACGGGACAGATGGGTCAACCGGGTCAAATCCGCAACGCTCAAACTCTTTTCATTAATCGTTGCTTCAGCCAGATCAAGAATTAATTTTTGCCTTATCGGGTCCCCCAGGGCAATAAAGACCGGCGAACAGTCTTCAAACAGCTGTGTCGCTTTTTCAAATTCAACCTTGTCCGTCATTTTGCCTGTCCGAGAGTAACAATAGTGTCCAGGGCAAGTTTAATCATATTTGTAAATGTAGTCTGGCGTTCTTCTGCGGTAGTCTGTCCGCCGAGAAGAATGTGGTCACTTACAGTCATAATTGCCAGGGCCTTGCGCTTGTATTCGGCGGCAAGTGTAAAGAGCTCGGCACTTTCCATTTCGATTCCCAGGACGCCGTACTCTGCCCATTTTTTCCAGTTATCATTTTTGTCGTAAAAAAAGTCGCTTGATGCAACGGAACCAACCTTGTAGCGGATATCCATTTTTTCTGCGATTGAATCAGCGGTCTTTACAAGTTCAAAACTGGCTGTAGGTGCAAAGTGCATGCTGCCGAACCTCTGATTCAACAGGCTCGAATCTGAACAGGCTGAATTTACAATAATCGTGTCCCGAAGTTTTGTGTCCGCATTAACGGCGCCGCAGGTTCCGACACGGATTGCAGTCTGCACGTTGTAGAATTTAAAAAGTTCTGTGGCGTAAATTGAAAGCGAAGGCTGCCCCATTCCGGTGCCCTGTACGCTGATTTTTTTGCCTTTATAAGTGCCGGTAAAACCGTACATTCCCCGAACTTCGTTATAACAAACCGGGTTTTCCAGGAAGTTTTCTGCGATAAACTTTGCTCTGAGCGGGTCCCCGGGAAGAAGTATACTGTCTGCGATTGCTCCCTCTGGAGCGTTAATATGTGTACTCATATAAACAGTATAGCATAAGAAAGGATTTTTAGGAAAAGATTTTTTTTGCCGGGATTAAAGCCTTATACACTGCGGACGCGAGGCTAAAAGGAAAAAACGGCCGCCCTTCCGCAGCGAAGCGAGGACAGCAGCGGGCGTTTTTTGACTTTTGCCGGGAGTACGCAGTGGTACAGTTTTTTGTTTCCCGGCAAAAAAAGTTTTTACTTAAGCTGCTGGTTCTTCCTGAACTGCAGGAGCGTTCTGTTCAGCTTTGTGAGCGTCCCATTCAAGGGCAGCCAAAGCCTTTGCATCGCGTTTTTCGCAAATTTTGCATTCGGCTTCTTTTTTAGAAGTTACTGCTTCGTCCAGGGTACCGCTTGTAATTGTTGTGCTGTTTTTGATTGCAGAGCAGTCATCGTGAGTGTGGTATTTTGTACCGTACTGTGTCCAGAATACTGTGCTTACACCCTGAGCAGCGAGGTCTTCCTTAGAAACCGGATTCCAGTCGTAGCTTGCAAGACCGCTGATTGCGAGAAGGATTGCAGCTGCAACGGCACCGATTGCCTTTGTTTTTTTGTCTGCCTTGTCGTTTTTGAGAAGAAGAACGATAAATGGAATAAAACAGATTGCTGCAACTACAACACCCATGTTGTTCCAGAGCCAGAAAAGAGCCTTGTTCTTTTCAGATGCAGGATTGATGTGGTTGGCGTTTTTCCACAGCTGGGCGCCGATGATAACAAATACTGCATCAACAACAAGAAGACCTACCATTACGTAGAGACGGCCGTCTGTGCTCTTGAGTGCGTCGCATACTTTTTCAACGAGTGCTGCGATGAAACCAACTGATACAGTGTCCATGATTGTGCTGATTGCAAAGAACTCCATTACAAGAGCTGCAATCCAGAGAATTACTGCGCCGATGCGCAATCCGATTGTACTTCCGCCGGAAGCTTTTTTAGTGTCTGCCATTTTAGCAAACCTCCTTTTTTTATGTTATACAGGTCAAATTTCGAGTTTTTCAAATTATCCCAAAACACAATCTGCCTCTCAGCGAGAACACGCCAGCAAACCTCGCAGTGAGCGAAGCTCAGGCGAGTTTGTGTCGTAACCTCGCTTACGGCAGATTTTCACTTGCTGATATACGAATAACTCGAAATTTCCCGATTATACATAAATTAATTATTTTAAAAGTCCCATGAGGCCGTTCAAAAGGCTGCCGGCCGCATTTGAAGAAGGTTTTGATGAACCTGATGATGATGCGCCGAGAAGGCTTCCAAGAACGTCACCCACATTTACATTCTGCATAAGTCCGCCAAGAAGGCTTGCTGCCATGGAAGCCTGTGCAGAGCCTGAAGAAGACTGGGTCTGCTGTCCGAGAAGACTCATCAAAAGCGGAGCAAGAGCGGAAAGAACAGAAGTTGTCTTTGCAACAGTTGTTCCGGATGCCTTTGAAATCTGAGCAGTTGTTGATTTTGCCGAAGAGCCGAGAAGGTGGCCCAGGACTTTTAAGCCGTCGTCAAGGTCAACGTTCTTCATGAATGAAGCGATGTTTGACGTGTTGTCCTGAGCGTGCTGTGACAATGCGGCAGCAAAACCTTCTGCCGTTGATTTTGAAGTAGCCTGTTTATTTGCGCCCTGTAAAAGAGCAGGAACTGCGTTTGCAACAATGCGCTGAACCTCGTCTGCACTTGTGTCTGATGTTTTACTGATTTCCTTGATTGCCGAAGAACTCAGCAAGGTAGAAAGGATGGATGATGTGTCTGCCATTAAGATGCCTCTTTTTTTTATTTCGATAGAATTTATTATATCACCATTTTGATGAATTCACCAAATTTTCCACTCATATTGAAAGTATATAAAGCAAAAGATAAAATAAAAACGTTATGAATTTGAACCTCAGACTTTTATGGGAATTGTATTCAACACTTTTTAAAATCGGACTTTGTACATTTGGCGGCGGAATTGCCATGCTCCCGGTTTTAGACAGAGAACTTGCACAAAAAAGAAAATGGACAACCAGCGAAGAACTTCTGGACTGGTTTGCAATCGGTCAGAGCACCCCGGGAATCATCGCGGTAAATGTTTCGACCTTTATCGGTAATAAACTTGCAGGCACAATCGGAGGAATTATAGGAACCCTGGGCATGATTACTCCGTCAATTATCGTAATCAGCATAATTGCCCGATTCATCTCGAATTTTGCACACATTCCATGGGTTCAGACGGCACTTACAGGAATCAATATTTCGGTTGCTGCCCTCCTGACCCACGCAGTATGGAAGTTTGCGACAAAGGCAGTAAAAAACTTTTTTGGCTTTGTACTGTTTGTCCTGAGTTTTATCGCAATTTACTTTTTTAACGTAAGCACAGTCTGGATAATTGTAGTTTCAGTTGCAATTGGAGTTTTGACTGGAGCCTTTCAGAAACAGTATCCGCTAAAACCCGTTTTAATCGGAATTCTGATTGCCGCCTTTGCCGTCATCGCGTTGAATTATGGAATTAATGCCCTCAAAGGATTTGCTTCCGGAGAAACTGTCGTTGCTGTTACAGAAGGACAAAAAATTCCCCTGTACCAGCTTTTCTTTATTTTTATGTATGTGGGTCTGATCACAATCGGAGGCGGACTTGTTGCAATCACGGTAATGCAGCAGCTTCTCGTAGAAAAATTTGCCCTGATTGGAATTGATATGTTCTACAATATGGTAGCCGTCAGCGAAAGCACGCCCGGCCCGATGGGAATCAATATGGCAACCTACATCGGCTTTGAACTTTACGGACCTGCCGGAGCAATCATTACAACTCTTGGACAGGCAGCGCCGTCGATAATCTGTATTCTTTTAATCGCACGCTTTTTCGGAAAATTTGCAGACCGTGCAGGCGTAAAAGCCGCCTTCTCTGCCCTGCGCCCGGCCGTAACCGGTGTTATCGCAGTCGCAGCAGTAAAGGTCTTTGTCCTTGCCCTTTTGAATATCCCGGGAGCAGGCCTTTGTGCATTCAGTCAGGCTGAGACATGGAAAAACCTTGTAAAAATTCCTGCCCTGCTGTTTTATCTTGCGGCCTGTTTCTGCCTCTTCAAGACAAAAATTCATCCGATACTAATCGTTCTTGCAGGAGCCCTGTTTGCAGTTTTAATGACTTTGCTTTAGAGGCAAAAAGGGGCTGTCCAATAAGTAATTAAAGACTTCAAAAAGGGCAGCCTTTTTTATGTTTAAATGAAT
>DLYJ01000029.1 GCA_003447785.1 Treponema sp. | reverse complement strand
GACAATTTGCAGTAAACCAGTCCAGGTATTTCATTCTTGCTGCCTTTACAGCGTCTCCATCTTCATATTTGCCGTATCCGACGCCGTCCATGATAACAAGGACAACAGGACCACGACGTCCTTTCCAGTTCGGATTTTTTTCCAGAACATGCATTGTATCTGCCATATTACACCTCTTGTAGAATTTTTTTGATAAGAAAAAAGAATTCAAATCTCAGCCGCATTGTTAGCACGCGGCAACATTATCGGAATTCACTATAATGAAAAAACGCCTTTTTTACAATCAATCACGAATAAAATTCGGTCTTTACAAGTTCAAAAATTTCCCTGTCATGGTTATCGAATTCAAACTTTTCGGCGGGGCAGAAATTCAACCTGACACTTTCTCCGTCTTCTTCAAAAAACGGCATATAGGTCTGGCAGTTCTTTTCAAAATAAAGCCACATCATTAAATAGATAAACTGGCCGCCGTCAGTGTAACTTGCCTTCTGGGCCAGGGGCGATTTTACTTCAACCCGGGAAACAAAGGTCTGCTCGTCTGACTTTTCCTTTGCAAAATCCAGCATTCCCGCATACAGTTCCCAGGCCTTGAGCAGAAGCTGTTCGTCACGGTCTATAGACTGGGCGCGTGTACTGTCCTTTCCCAGTGCTTCGTACGGGGAACGGTAAATTTTATAGGTCTGGACAACACTCATCTTAAACCGCTCGCCGCTCTCGCGGATCTGCTGCTGCAGGCGCCGGTCAGGCGTTGGTTCAGTTACCCGTTCAGTTTTGCCGGACTTTTTGAACCGGCTGAATTTCTGTGAAAAAGAATTAATAGCGTCTGTCAGTTTCTGTTCCATAAAAGCCTCTGTTTCAATTCCCCGAAAAAAAGCGGGGCCGGACATCCCGACTGCACAGTTTAATTTTTTTCCGTTGTAGAATCGGGAAATCACTATTATTTGATTTTTTACTTACTCATATTATAATGGATACATTGCATTTTATTGCAATAAAAACGGAGGAAAAATGAAAAAATTAATTACTGCCTGCATCGCCCTTATGCTTTGTGCAGGTGTATTTGCCCAGGAAAAAGTTTACCTGTGGCCAAAAAAAACCGGACCTGGTTCTGAGAAGGTTAAAGTTGAAGAACAGGTTATCGACCGCGGTGCAATTCCGCCGAACCAGAACCGTGCAATCGCCGGTGTTACAAAACCATATTTTGAAGTTTACAAACCGTCAGGAGAAGCAAACGGCCGCGGAATCCTCATTATTCCGGGCGGAGCTTACCAGAGGGTTGTTTATGATACGGAAGGCCTTGATTATGTAAAGGCTTTTAACGCACAGGGCTACACCTGCTTTGTTCTTGTTTACAGAACTCCAAACGACGGCCACAAAAACCGCGAAAACGTTTCCCTGCAGGACGCACAGAGGGCAATGCGCATCATCAAGAGCCGCGCAAAGGACTTTGGCGTTCTTGCCCACAGAATCGGTGTAATGGGTTCATCAGCAGGCGGACACGTTGCAGCACTTCTTTCAAACAAATACGATGCAGAAGTTTATAAAGCCGCAGACGACATGGATAAAAACAAGGAAGGAAAATGGACAAGCGCAAAACCTGCCTGGCAGATTCTTCTTTATCCTGTAATCACAATGCAGGACGGTTTTACTCACAAGGGAAGCCGCACAAACCTTCTGGGCGAAAAATTCAGTCAGGAAGATGTTGATGCCTATTCATGCGAAAAACTTATCAAATACGACTGCCCTGACGCATTTATCTGCGCTGCAATCGATGATAAATCTGTAAATCCGGAAGGAAATGCAATCGCATACTGGAAAGCAATGCGTGCACAGAACTGCAAGGCAGAACTTCACATCTTCCCTGAAAGCGGCCACGGATTCGGTATCCTCGGCGCCTCAGGAACTGCAAAGTCATGGCCTCAGATGGCTATGGACTGGCTTAAAACCTATAACTAACTTCCCAGAACCATGCGGTCGTTCAATTCGCCGGCCGCACCGAATTTGGCAAGAAGTTCTTCAACCTTAAGGTTTTTCTTTTCTTCGCCCCGGACATCGTAAATAATGTGACCCTTCATCATCATGATGAGGCGGTTACCATACTGGATTGCGTGGCGCATGTTATGTGTTACCATGAATGTGGTAAGCTTATCTTTCTGAACAAAATGTTCCGTTAATTCAAGTACCTTAGCGGCAGTTTTAGGATCCAGGGCGGCTGTGTGTTCGTCCAGGAGAAGAAGTTCCGGCTTTTGAAGGGTTGCCATCAAAAGTGTAAGGGCCTGACGCTGACCGCCAGACAAAAGTCCTACCTTGCTCTTCATGCGGTCTTCAAGGCCGAGGTCAAGAAGAGCGAGCTTTTCGCGGTACAAAGCCCGTTCGCTGTTTTTGATTCCCCAGGAAAGTGTGCGTCCTTTACCGCGGCGCAATGCCATGGCAAGGTTTTCTTCAATTTCCATGTTTGCGGCAGTTCCCAGCATCGGGTCCTGGAAGACACGGCCGAGATAACGTGCACGCTTATATTCAGGCTTGCGTGTAATGTCTACTCCATCGAGAACGATTGAACCTGTATCGCACTGATGAACACCTGCGATAAGATTCAGGAGGGTAGATTTTCCGGCACCGTTACCACCGATAACAGTAACAAAGTCACCGTCATTGAGTGTAAGGTTAATATCTGTCAAAGCCTTTTTTTCTGTAATTGTGCCCGGATTGAATGTTTTTGATACGCCTTTGATTTCCAACATTAGTTTGCCCCTCCGTTATTTGATGCTGAACGTGAAAGAGACATTCTGCCGATTAACTGTTTAACAACCGGAATTGCAAGTGCGATTGTAATGATAACTGCCGTAAGGAGCTTAAGGTCGCTTGATTTGAGACCGAGCTGAAGAACAACTGCGATAACGATTCGATAAACGATTGAACCAAGCAGTACGGCCCCAAGAGTGAACCAGAACGGAAGTTTTTTGGCAAACCATCCGAAGATTGCTTCGCCTAAAACGATTGAAGCAAGTCCCATAACAAGGGCACCGGTTCCCATACCAACGTCGCCGTAACCCTGGCTCTGTGCAACAAGACCGCCGCTCAGTGCAATCATACCGTTACTAATCATAAGGCCGAGGATTTTCATTTTGTCTGTATCAACACCCATGGCACGAACCATGTTTCCGTTGTTGCCTGTAGCACGGAGGGCAGAACCGATTTCTGTTCCGCAGAACCAGTACAGGAGGGCGATGATTACCACTGCAAAAATCAGTCCCATAATCAGGGCAGTTGTATTTGGCGTAAAGTGCATTGATTCAAAAAAGTTCTGGAATCTTTTAAAGATTGTGTCGGCACCGATTAAAGGTGTGTTTGACTTACCCATGATACGGATATTAACCGAGTAGAGGGCTGTCATGGTCAGGATTCCGGCAAGGAGTTCCTGAATCTTTAACTTTGTGTGAAGGAAGCCTGTTACAAGACCTGCAAGCAGGCCTGTTGCAAAAGCGATGGCTAAGGCTCCGTATGGATTCATTCCGCCTACAACAAGCACGGCGCTTACCGAGCCTCCCAGGGCAAAAGAGCCGTCACATGTCATATCCGCAATATTTAAAATTCTAAAAGTAAGAAAAACGCCCAGTGTCATAATTCCCCACAGAACGCCCTGTGCGACAGCGCCCTGCATGGCCAGCAAGATACTTACGATATTCATATGGTTTAATATTATAACTATTAATGGGCATTTATGAAAAGTCAAAAATATTCAAATTTTGTTCAAAACAATGGTAAAAAGAACATTTTTGCGGTAAAATCTTATGTTGTATTAATATAGGAAAATAAATATGAAACTTTTTTCTCCCGGAAAACTCAGGTTTTCCACAAAGTTCACATTTATCTTAACTCTCATTATCTCTGTTCTTGTGATTGCAGAAACACAAAAACAGTATAATTCCTATAAGCGCGAACGCTGCAGGCTTCTTGGACAGACCGCAGCCTACATGTTCCAGTCGGAAATCAATTCCTATATTGCAGTTAATGACATTATTGAATCCATGATTCTCGAAACCTCTGGCAATCTTTCCAACTTTGACCAGGTTGCCAGGAATCTTACTTCAAGGCTTCCTGCCCTCTACAGCCTCCAGCTCGCACCGAAGGGTGTCGTTACAAAGGTTTTTCCGCTGTCGGCCTACGAGGGAATCGGCGAAAACCTGTTCAATATGAGCGATACAAAAATCAGTTCAAGTTATTCCCTCAAAACAAAAAAGCCTTACCTTACCGGCCCTCTTACACTTCAGAAAGGAATCAGGGTAATTATGATCCAGCACCCTGTTTTTTTACCGGATACAAACGGCAACGAAAAATTCTGGGGCTTTTCCATCATCATGCTTGACTGTAAAACCCTTTTTTCCAAACAGACCCTTGAATTTCTGGACAATCAGGAATACTCATGGTGTTTGTGGAAGCCGGATCCTCAGACAGAAGAAATCTATACTCTTGCAGGAAACACGGACATCAAGAACATCAAAAAGCCATGCGAAGCAATCTTTGGCGTAACAAATTCCCTTTGGACGCTTTATACGGCGCCTGCAGACGGCTGGGTAAACTGGCAGCTTCTTGTAATTGAAGAACTTCTTGCACTTGCAGTTTGTATTTCCCTTGCACTTATTTCAAACTTTCTGTTTACTGTACGCAACAAAGACGCAGAACTTGAAAACCTTTCGTACCGCGATACACTTACTTCGCTTTACAACGCACGAAAGTTTATGGAAATGCTCCGTGAATTCCAGAAGCACCAAAAGCCATACGCACTCATTTACATGGATTTGAATGACTTTAAGCAGATTAACGATACCCTGGGGCACGAAACAGGAGATGAAGTGCTCATCATCACGGGCCGCAAGCTTTCAAACTGCCTGCGGGAAGATGACCGTGCATTCCGTATCGGTGGTGACGAATTTACAGTAATTCTTCCGGGTGATTACGAACCGAAATTTGTTGAAATTGTAATCAACCGCATCAAGGAATCCATTAATCGCGAAAGTGTCCTTAAAAACACCCGCCTTAAAATTACGGCAAGTGCGGGCTTTGCATTATACCCAACCGACGGCAGCGATTATGAAGAAATTATCAAAATCGCAGACAACGGCATGTATGAAGACAAAAGAAAAATAAAGGAAGCAAAACAAAAAGAACTAGAGGAGTTAAAAAATGAAAAATGAAACAAAGTGTATTCATGCAGGCTACCAGCCGAAAAACGGTGAATCCCGCATGATTCCGATTATTCAGAGTACAACTTTTAAGTACGATACATCTGAAGACATGGGAAAACTTTTTGACCTTGAAGCATCAGGTTATTTTTACACACGTCTCCAGAACCCGACAAACGACTTCGTAGCAGGCAAAATCTGCGCACTGGAAGGCGGAACTGCGGCAATGCTTACTTCAAGCGGACAGGCGGCAAACTTTTTTGCCACTTTTAACATTGCAGGCTGCGGTGACCACATTGTCGCTTCAAGTTCAATTTACGGCGGAACATTTAACCTTTTTAACGTAACAATGCGCAAAATGGGAATCGATTTTACATTCGTAAGCCCTGATGCAAGCGACGAAGAAATTCAGGCCGCATTTAAACCAAACACAAAGGCTGTTTTTGGCGAAACAATCGCAAACCCTGCCATGACAGTTCTGGACATTGAACGCTGGGCAAACATTGCCCACAAAAACGGCGTTCCCCTCATTATCGACAACACTTTTGCAACACCAATCAACTGCCGTCCTTTTGAGTGGGGAGCAGACATCGTAACTCATTCAACTACCAAATACATGGACGGTCACGATGCAACCGTTGGCGGCGTAATTGTAGACAGCGGAAAGTTTGACTGGATGGCTCACAAAGACAAGTTCCCGGGATTGTGTACTCCGGATGAAAGCTATCACGGAATCACATACGCAACAAAATTCGGTAAGGAAGGTGCATTTATCACAAAATGTACCGCACAGCTCATGAGGGACTTTGGTTCAATTCAGGCTCCGATGAACGCTTACTTCCTTAACCTCGGTCTTGAATCTCTCGCTGTCCGCATGCCTCAGCACTGTAAAAACGGACAGGCCGTTGCAGAATTTCTGGAAAACCATCCAGCAGTTGAACGGGTAATTTATCCGGGACTCAAATCAAACAAATACTACAAACTCGCTCAGAAATATCTTCCTAACGGAATTTGCGGCGTTGTAAGTTTTGAACTTAAAGGCGGAAGAAAAGCAGCAGAAGCCTTTATGAAAAAACTCAAACTGGCAATGATTGCAACACACGTAGCAGACGCACGAACCTGTGTATTGCACCCTGCAAGCGCAACTCACCGCCAGCTCACAGACCAGCAGCTGGCAGAATGCGGAATCAGCCCTTCCCTCGTACGCTTCAGCTGCGGTATCGAAAACACTGACGATATTATTGCAGACCTCAAACAGGCACTGGAAGGCATCTGATTCAATTATGGAAAAGATTCTGATTGTCGAAGATGACGAAGGTATCAGCAGTTTTGTAAACGCAGAACTTATTCACGAAGGTTATCAGACCGTACTTGCTGCGGACGGCAATCAGGCTCTCAAGAAATTTGAAGAAGAAAATCCTTCTTTAATTCTACTTGATATAATGATTCCGGGGATTAACGGAATTGAAGTTTTACAGAAAATCAGAAAAACTTCTTCCGTTCCCGTAATCATGGTTACCGCTCTCGGCCAGACAGAAGACAAGGTCAGCGCCCTGAACGGTGGTGCCGATGACTATATTTCAAAACCATTCGAAATCGAAGAACTTCTGGCACGCATGGCGGCAGTTCTTCGCCGCACTGCAGGTTCAAAGGAAAATCCGGCTGTACTGCAAAACGGTCCCATCAAGCTTGATATTCAGAACATGAAGGCAAGTGTTGCGGGCCAGGAAATTATTTTTTCCAAAACCGAATACATGATGCTCAAGTGCTTTCTCGAAAACATTGACGAGGTCCTGACACGACAGCAGATAATCGAATACATCTGGGGCAAGGGACATTTTATCGACGATAACACCGTGGATGTTTATGTCGGATACCTGAGGACAAAGTTTGTCGCCGCAGCCGCAGCCGCAGGCGCAGGTGCAGGCACAGGCGATAATTCGATCATCAAAACAGTGCGGGGACTGGGCTACAAAATGGAAGGCAGATAATGAATTTAAAAAAATCCGTTGTATTCAGTCTGTCCGTAAAGTTTGCGGCAATCCTGACATTTGCAGTAGTTCTCATAATCAGTTCCTTTTTTATGTTTCTCCACGGAATTTCCCGCAAGCAGGAAACAAAGGGCCTGATGCGCCCTGTACATTTTATTGAGGGCGGACTTGAGACAAAAGATTATGACGGTCTCAAAAAAAAGCTCAACGAACTTCCCTTTTTTATTGCCTGCAGGATTTATGACGCAGACAGCCACGAAGAATTTTTTGTTAAAAACGACAAAATTCCGGAACTGCCCCTGACAGACGGAAAGAGCCGCCGTATTTACAGAAAAAAGTTTTTTGACGACACCGATTTGAATATAGTTTATGTTGCAGAAAAAATTACGCTTTCCACAGGACAGTCCTTTGTAGTTCAAATCGTGCAGAACACGGAAAATGATGCAGGTCGCAGGATTTTCAGGGGACTTCCTCTTTCAATCATGCTTGCGGCAATTCCCATACTTTTGATTTCCCTTTTGCTCTCCCTTTATATTACACGAAAGACCATCAAACCGGTTGTTCAGATTACAAACGCGGTTAATTCAATAACTTCAAACAACCTGGAAACTTTGCTGCCTGAAACTTCTTCCGGGGACGAAATTGACACTCTCGCCCACACATTCAACCTGCTGTTAAAGCGGCTCAAAAAAGACTTTGACCGGGAACGCTCTTTTACAAGCAACGTGAGCCACGAATTAAAAACTCCGGTCGCAGTAATTTTAGGGCAGGCAAACCTTATCCGCCGCTGGGGAAAGGACGAGCCGGAGCAGCTGGAAAAATCCATCGCCACAATTCTGCGGGAAGGTAAAACGATGGAAAGCATTATCACAAACCTTCTTGAACTTACACACCTGGACTTAAACAGTTCAACGATTCAAAAGGAAGAATTTGAATTGAATGAACTTTTGAATAACTTAACCGAAGAATTTAATTCCATTGCGCCGGACTGCAGAATTAAATTGAACAGGTTACAAAATTCCACCGTAAACACCAACCGGGAACTTCTGCACCAGCTTCTGACAATCGTGCTTTCAAACAGCGTAAAGTTTGCAGGTCCTGACTGTCAGGTAACGATTGATTCAACAATTAAAGATAAGGATATCTTTACCATCCGGGTGTGCGATAACGGGCCGGGCTTTGAAAAAGAAATTCTTCCTTACGTTTTTGACAGATTTTTTAAGGGAGACAAAGCCCATAACCGCACACAGGGCGGCTCGGGGCTCGGGCTTTCCATAGCAAAATCAATTATGAAGGCTCTCGGCGGCACGATAAGCGCAGAAAATGCTCAAACCGGCGGCGCCTTAATCAGAATTAGTCTGGGATGCTAACCACTCAAACAGGGAAAGTCCGCCTTCCCTGACATAATCGTTAAAGACATAAATCCACGAATCGTGTCCGTGATATTCATGAGGGGCGGTTTTGTCAGCGTTAAAATACTTTCCTGTAACGTCTTCTACTTTGTCAAAATATGAATAGTGAAGATTTTTTGCGCCCATTTTTTTAAGGCGGTTAACGGTGGGCATTGTGTTTTTTTCCGGGTCAATTGTCGGGTCGTTTTTTGCAAGAACGAACCACATGGGTTTTTGCGCGATTTTTGCCAGATCCCTCGAATTAATACGGGCATCAGGAAAGGCCTCGCAGATCGGGAAAGCGGCTGCAAAAAAATCCGGGTACTGAAGCATCATATTAAC
>DLYJ01000244.1 GCA_003447785.1 Treponema sp. | reverse complement strand
GATGTGTTGAATCAGATGGCTTCCTGCCTGCACGGAGAAATGAACTGCGCAACCTTTGCCGCAAGCGGGGACCAGAGCATTTCTACAAACCGCTACATCGACAAAGCTCACTTTTTTTACGACGGCAGCTCCCTCGTTTTTGAAATCGAAGCAAACGCATTTTTGTGGAAGATGGTCCGCAGCATCGTGGGCTCACTTATTCACTTTGAAAAAACGGGAAAGGACGCTGAGTTTTTTAAAAGTGTGGTAGAAAGCTGTGACAGAAAAAAAGCCGGACCTACCGCGCCTCCAAACGGACTTTTTTTGTATAAAATCAGTTTTGACGGAATACGCCGTCACGTCTAAAGAAGGCTTACCGGGTCAACGTCGCTTTCGATATAAACATCAGCCGGACGGGTGTAGTTAAAAAGCAGATCTCCGGTCACATTCTGCAGGATTTTTACGTCCCTTCCTTTCAGAATAATCTGATAACGGTAATTCTGTGCAATTTTTACAATCGGACACTCTGACGGTCCTAAAATCTCTGTTGTTTTAACTGCTTTTTCCGTATTTGAATTTTTACACTGAGCCAGAATCGAATTCAATTTATTTTTGATGATACTGACTGCTCCCTGTGCCGCATTTTCTGCATGGCGCGCTGTGTGGGCGCGGAAAACAATCCTTACAAGACGGCTGAAAGGCGGAAAATTGAGCATTTTGCGGTTTTCAAGTTCCATATCGTAGAATTTTTGAACCTGGTTTGTTACGGAAAGATAAATCGGCTCGCTTTCAGGCGAATACGTCTGAATCAAAACCTTGCCGTCAGGGAAAAATCTTCCGGCGCGGCCTGCAACCTGGGTCAAAAGAGAAAAGGTCCTCTCGCTTGCACGGAAGTCAGGCAGGTGGAGGGCAGTGTCCGCAAGAATTACTCCTACAAGTTTCAGATTGGGAAAATTTAAGCCCTTGGCAATCATCTGTGTGCCCAGCATTATGTCGTATTCATTATTTTTGAATGCGTCCAGTTTTTCCTGAAGTTCACCTTTTTTGGTAAGACTGTCAGTGTCCAGACGGCAGATTCTTGCGTTGGGGAATTTTGCCTTTACTTCGTTTTCGATAAACTCAGTTCCAAAGCCTGAGTAGCCCGCGTCCAAGGAACCGCATTTGGGACACTGCTGGGGAGGAAGGGTTGACCAGCCGCAGTAATGGCACTTGAGCCTGTTTTCCTTTAAGTGATAGGTAAGTGCAACTGAGCAGTTTTTGCATTTTAATTCAAAACCGCAGGAACGGCATTTATAAAAGTGGGAAAAACCGCGCCTGTTCAAAAATAAAATTACCTGGCGCTTTTCTTCAAGAGTCTGAGTAACTTCGGATTCAAGTTCTTTAGAAATACAGCCGGTGTCGGATGCTTCGTTCTGGAGGGTGATGCACTTAACCTTGGGCATTGCACCTCCGGCAAGTCTTTTTGTAAGGGTATGTTTTTGAATTTTACCCGTACTGAACAGATACCAGGATTCTGCGCTTGGAGTTGCGCTTCCCATCACAACCGGAATTCTGTTTTTTGAGGCACGGTAAATTGCAACCTGCCTTGCATTGTAGCGTGGCGTTGAACCGCTCTTGTAGGAAGCGTCATGCTCTTCATCGATAATAATCATTCCAAGGTCAGGAACAGGTGCAAAAACTGCGCTCCTGGCTCCGATGACCACCCGTGCTTCCTTATTTATGATTCTTCTGTATTCGCTTAATTTTTGGCTTGGAGTAAGGCCTGAGTGTAACACTGCTGCCGTAGGACCAAATCTTTCAACTACCGCTTCGATAACCTGCCGGGTAAGACCTATTTCAGGGACAAGGTAAATTACGCCCTTTCCCTGCTCAAGGATTCTGCTTGCACACTGTAAAAATACTTCTGTCTTTCCCGTTCCTGTAGGTCCGTAAAGGTAGTGGAGGTTTGTTTGTGAGGAGGGGTCTAAAATTGAATCAATTGCCGTCAGCTGTTCTTCGCTTAAGGTTTTTGCCTTTTTTTGAGGAAGTTCGTCCACAAAACTGAATCCAAGTGAATCAGTTTCCCTTTTTGCGTTGGGAAGCATTGCGCCCAGGGCTTCTCCCCATGAGCAAAGATAATATGAACTAACCCAGCGGCTCAGTTCAATCAGGTCAGAATTCAACAGCGGTGTTGAATCAAGGATTTTTTTTACCGGACGGATTTTTTCTTCTTCCACCGGACAGTCTTTGCTCAGGCTGTCACTTTCGCCCACAATGTAGCCCGTGGTTTTACGGTTACCGAAATTGATGTCTGCGCGGCAGCCGATTCTGCTTGAGCCGTCGTCATTTATATTGAGATAGGTAAAGGTTTGGTTTAAAGGAATGTTCAGAGCAATCTGCAGAAATTTTGCCACGATTATCCTCTGAAACTCTTCTGATAATCCGGAGCGGTTTTAAGGAGCTGTTCGCGGAACATTTTTAAGTCGTCCCATGCCTGTGCCTTGAATTCCTGGTGCTGCAGAAGATAACTGGGGTGATAGGTAACACACACCGGAATTCCCGCATATTCGTGAATCTGCTGGCGGAGCCTTGTAACTCCCATTGCCGTATTCAATAAGTTTTTTGCCGCAGTAGAACCTGCGCACAAAATCATTTTAGGCTTTAAAAGCGCAATCTGAGCCTTCAGGAAAGATGAACACGCTTCGGCTTCTTCCGGATAAGGCGTTCTGTTCTGAGGCGGCCTGCATTTGAGGATGTTTAAAATATATGTGTTGGATGTTCTGCTTAATTGAATTGCCCCCAGCATTTTGTCCAGAAGCTGACCTGCGGGACCGACAAAAGGAAGTCCCTGCATATCCTCTTCATATCCCGGGGCTTCGCCGATAACAAGCACATCAGGATTAGATACACCCATTCCTGGAACCGTGTTATGACGGCTTTTTGAAAGTGAACACCTGCTGCACTGAGCAATCTGGGCATTGATGGATTCAAGGGATGCGCCGGCCGGGGCAACTGCCTGCGCAACTGCCTGTGCCGGGTGTGCACCTGCCTGTGCCGGAACATTTTGTGCTTCCTTCACAGCCTGTTGAATGGATGCGCCCTGACTTTTGACTATGTCATCTGAAAAATCAGGAGTCTGTAAAAAATCCCCGGTCGTATAACCGCTGATGGATGCAGAGGCTTTTTTGAGCAAATCAAATATGAGGGATTTTTCTTCCTTGTTCATAATGCTATTTTCTAAAAGAACTTATCCTTGGTCAAGTATTTACTTGAATGAGCCGTCAGAATAAGTTAAAATAGTAAGGCTATATGAATGTTGCTTTATTTTCCGACAGTTATACTCCCACAAAAAGTGGAATCGTTACTGTTGTTACTCAGTTAAAATCCATCCTTGAACAGATGGGGCACAATGTATGTGTCGTTACCGTCGGTTCAAAGGAAGAACGTCATTCAGAAGAATACGAAAAAGAAGATGATGTTTTCAGGGTAACTTCGATTCCAAGCCCGGTAGGTGAAGACCAGTTTATCGGAATCCCCCTTAGAAGCGAAGTTATTCAATTTATCAGGGAACATAACGTAGATATCATTCACTCCCACACTGAGTTTTTTATGGGACACATGGCTCTGGTTGTAGGCCGTGAACTCAATATTCCTGTAATTGCTTCAACTCACACAATGTGGGAAGATTATTACCGCTACTACCTTTGGATGGGACGCCTGATTCCCCGGAAGGTAATCAGAAAAATCGTACAGCGCATTTACAAAAACTTTTATGCCTTCATCAATGTGTCCCAGAAGGCCCATAATTATTTTAACCGCTCATTCATGCTGCCGATGATTCCGTCGGCAATAATTCCAAACGCCATAGATTCAAATAAATTTATTGCCCACACCTGTTCCGAAGATGAACTTGATCAGCTCCGCGGTCGGCTGGGAATTAAAAAAGATGACAGGGTAATTCTTTATGTGGGCCGTATCGTCGAAGAAAAGCGCCTTGATGAACTTCTGGAAATCATGATCCGGGTCGTTCAAAAGCGTGACAATGCAAAAATGGTATTTGTGGGAGCAGGCGAGCGCCTGGAAAAACTCCAGGAGCGGGTAAACGAAGTTAACCTTAAGGATAAAATTATTTTTACAGGTTTTGTTGACTGGACAAAACTTTACACCTATTACTCACTTGCAGATATTTTTGTTACAGTTTCCCTTTCAGAAATGCACAGCATGACAATTCTTGAAGCCCTCAATCTGGGGGTTCCTGTTGTCTGCCGACGTGATACAAGTTTCAGCGACACTGTTTTTCCGGGCAAAAACGGTTTCTTTGCGGACAGAGATGAAGATATGGACCAGTATCTTCTGAACCTGATTGATGATCCGGTTTTAGCGTCAAACATGGGTAAAAATGCCCTTGAAATCAGCAAAAACTTTACCCTTGAAGCCCACGGTAAGCGTACCCTCGCATTCTATCAGGCTGTTCTTGATAACTTTCCAAACAAGGTTACTTCAGAACAACTGCAGAAGGCTGTTGACGAAGCCCTCATAAAATAAAGGAATTATGATGAATTCAAATAAAATGTCTTTCAGAAAATTTTATTCAATTCTTTTTGCATTCATTTTTCTTGCACTGGGACAGTTGGTTTCTGCCCGGGGTGACCAGGAACTTGTTTTAAGCGGCAGCTGGGTTTACGACAGTTTGAATTACATCTGCCTTGAACAGAAAATCGTAAACTTTGCAGACAGTACACCACTTACAATTTCTCAGATTAAAACCC
>DLYJ01000127.1 GCA_003447785.1 Treponema sp. | reverse complement strand
CTAAAATGAAACACTACCTTCTTCTTCTGATACTTCTCTCTCAAATCTTCTGCTTTGCTCAGGCGGAGGAAGCTATTCTTAATGACAACACCGGAATCTCCGTGCAGTCTTCTTTCAGGATAATGGGTGTAATCGATCTGAGGACAGAAAAAGATTATTCATCAGAAGTAAAATTCAGGACGCTGAACCACGAAGGAGGAATGAAAGTTTCTGTCCTTGAAGTTCTTAAAAAAGATTCATATCAAGGTCAGAAAGGAATATGGCTCTATGTTTTGTTGACTTCGCCCATATGGGTTGATAACGGCGACTGGATTGAAAAATACAGGAAGTTTTTGATTTTTCTTCCTGATGATATGCCTATTTTTGATTTTGAAGAATAAAGCCTGCCGGAAGCAGGAGTCTTCCGGTTCCGACCTACTTCTTAACTGAACGGATTGAACCCATCCTGAGACGCTTTTCACGGGTGTCTGAGAGCAGCTCACGAAGTTTGTCAGCATCCTCTTCCTGAATGTATTTTTTGAATTCTTCAATCTTTGCTTCAAAATTATTGATGTGTTCAACGAGTTTTTCTTTATTTGAAATAAAAAGTTCGGTCCAGAGCGGCGCGTTAATCATTGCAATTCGGGTAAGGTCTTCAAATGAACCGCCACCAAAGGCTGTGATTTCCGGGTCGCTTGCACTTTCTACGAGGGCGCTGGCAATAACGTGGCAAAGCTGGCTGGTAAAGCCGATTTTATAGTCGTGTGTGTCACATGAAGTTTCTGTGATTCGGGTAAAGCCCATTTCGCTTACGAGGGTGCGCATAAGTTCAAGATTTTCAGCTCGGTTTGCCGGAACCGGACACAAAATGTAATTGTGGTTTACAAAGAATTTTGCATCACTGTTTGCATAACCTTCTTTTTCCCCGCCTGCCATCGGGTGTCCGATGATAAAATCGATGTCGCTTCGAAGAACTTCAGGCAGCCCTTTTTCAAAAATTCCCTTAACACCTGAAATATCAGTTACGATTGCACCTTTCTTAAACGAATTTTTGTGTTCCCGCAAAAAATCCAGTGTCGCATGGGGATAAAGGCAGACAAAAACCACGTCGCAGTCCGGCAGCATGTCGTCTACTCTGTCAGAAGTAAAAGTCGCGTCCACTACCCCTTCGCTCATGGCCTGTGTAAGGCAGGCTGTGCTTCTGTTGCAGGCAAGAATCTTTCCTGTGGCGCCTGCCTGGCTCATTATATTCTGTCTGATGGCCTTTGCAAACGAGCCACCCATAATTCCTAAACCGACGATTCCGTAAGTTAAATGCTTTAATTCCATATTTTGTTACTATAACAAAAGATTGCGCTTTTTGCTATAATCCTTTTTATGTTGAATATTACCAAAAAAATCCTAAAATGGATTCCTGCCGTTTTTATTGCCTGCGTAAGTTTTTACCTTTCAAGCCAGCCACATTTAGAAATGATGCCGGGCTTCTGGAACGCTGACAAACTCGTTCATTTTATCTGTTATGCGGGCTTTTGTTTCTGGGTCAGTTTTGCCTGCAACACCAAAAATTACGGCACGCTTAAAGGAATAATAATTCCGGTTTTAATAGTAAGTCTCTGGGGCGTTTCGGATGAAATTCACCAGAGTTTTGTCCCAAACAGAAGTGTTTCTGCCTGGGACTGGGCTTTTGATACAGCCGGAGCGGTTTTTGGGGCCGTTTTTTTTGTTTTTATCCGGCAAAAGCTTTTAAAAAAATAATACGTCGAGTCAAGGCACGCATACGCTTAAAGCCTTGACTTCGCCGTTTTTAGGGTTTGTAATAAACCCTAAATTGAATCAGATACTTCTTCCTTCAACTGCTGCGTACTTATCAAGCACCTTCATCAAATCATCAAACTGTTTTGGTGTAAGTGACTGTTCACCGTCGCAAAGTGCTTTTTCAGGATTATTGTGAACTTCGATAATAAGTCCGTCTGCGCCCACAGCAACTGCTGCCTTTGCAAGTGTTGGAACCATCCAGCGTATACCGCAGGCATGGCTCGGGTCGATGATTACCGGAAGATGTGTTTCTTTTTTGAGGTAAGGAACAATGCTCAAATCCAGGCAGTTTCGTGTGTAATTGTCGAATGTACGGATTCCGCGCTCGCAGAGAATTACGTTTTCGTTTCCGCTGGCCATGATGTATTCGGCACTCATTAAAAATTCCTTTACTGTTGCTGAAAGACCGCGCTTTAGCAGTATCGGCTTCTTTAACTTTCCAACTTCCTTGAGAAGGTCAAAATTCTGCATATTGCGGGCACCGATTTGAATAATATCAACATCTTCAAAAAGCGGAATCTGCTGAATTGCCATAAGTTCCGTTACAATGGGAAGTCCGGTTTCTTTGCGGGCTATCTTCAATAATTCAAGTCCCTCAGCGCCAAGCCCCTGGAACGAGTACGGAGAAGTACGGGGCTTAAAAGCACCACCTCGCAAAAATCTTGCACCGCTTGCCTTTACGTCCCTGGCAACTTCAATAATCTGCTCTTCAGTTTCTACCGAACAGGGACCTGCCATAACTGCAACTGTTTTTCCGTCTCCGATCAAAGCGCCCATTGCCTTGTCTTTCGGACTTACGGGTGAGCGCACTTCAATCACTGAGTTTTCCGGATGGAATGAACGGCTTGCCTTTTTGTATGGAGCCTTAACACGCTGGGCACTTTCTACAATTTCGTTTGCCAGAAATTCTTCAGGAACAAGTTTTGAAGTGTCTCCAATCAAACCGAGAATTGTTGACTCTTCTCCTTTTGAAAGATGAATCCCAAATCCCTTGTCTTTAAGTCCCTGTACAAGTTCATCAACTTTTGCCTGTGGGGCACCATTTTTTAATACGACTATCATTTTATCATACCTCCTCGTTGTTTTGTCGCCTAAGTTATTTTGGCCAAAAAAAAAAGAACTTCCTTCCGGAAGTTCTCGTTAAATGTTTTCTGATTAAAAAACACTATATGGCCATATCAGACCGCCTTCCGACAACAAGAGAAATTTCCATAATAAGCATAATAAAGGTATGCCTGCAAATAAGAGAAAGTTTCTTTTGTCACGAAAGTTTTACGTGTCATATAGTCAGTATAAGTTAACATTTTTTTGCCGTCAAGTCTAAATCTGCTATCTTCTGCCAAAATGTTCGAGATTGATGTATGCACGCTTGAATTGTGTTACCCGGGCGCATGCTGTTGTATCTATCGGGCTTGTGTCTCCGCGCTTTAAGAAGTGGTATGCAACTCCCGCAATCATTGCACCGTTGTCTCCGCAGAGTTTTAACGGCGGAAATATACATTTGATATCTGTGCGTTCTGCAAGCATGGCTCTCAGTCTTGAATTTGCGGCAACACCTCCTCCTGCTACAACGGTTGTAAGGCCGGTGTCTTCTACTGCGCGGAAAAGGCGGCTTGTGAGGGTTTTGCAGGCAGTTTCCTGGAAGGCGGCGCAGATATTTTCGTTTGTTTTTTCGTATCCCTTCTTTAAGAACATATCAGCCTGATGAATTACTGCCGTTTTAAGCCCGCTGAATGAAACGTCGTATTTGCGGCTTTCATCCTTATCAAGTTTTGGAACCGGAAAGTTAAACGACTTTGGGTCGCCTTTTTGGGCAAGTTTATCGATAATAACGCCTCCCGGATAACCAAGACCATAATATTTGCTTACCTTGTCAAAGGCTTCTCCCACAGAGTCATCGATTGTAGTTCCCAGAACTTCCAGGTCGTCGAATCCGTTTACTTTAGCGATAATTGAGTGACC
>DLYJ01000090.1:9756-16997 GCA_003447785.1 Treponema sp. | reverse complement strand
GATTGGGTCTCTGAGATATTACTTCAAGATGATAACGTTAAAGAAGATATAGATTATATTCCAATTAAAGCTGAAACTATAAAAGGTGCTATATATGGTTCTGTAACTCTTGAAATTAAAGATTCTGTAATTTTAAAAGAAGATGAAGAATTTCCTTTTATTTTTTCAGTAAGCAATAGTGTTAATACATATACAGAATCATATAATTTAACTTATGATGCTGAAGGCCCTATACCTTTTTCTGCAGAAAATTCACAATGTAAAATTTCTCTTGATAATGATGGTAATTATATTCTTACAAAATATAGCAGTCATCAATTAGAAGCTGGAAATACAGTATTGTATGATATAGGAACAGTGGCAACACTAAATACTACACATACATATTATTCAATAGGGTCTGGAAAACTGACAGAGGTATGTTTTGTAACTATAAAAGATGATACTACAGAACCTAAAACAAAATATGTCAGTTCCGTATATGTAATTCCAGGAACAGTTCTTGAGTTTCATGATGCCATGGATAATATTACAGAGGTGACAACTGCTTATGAACTGGAATCAGGTCCTTCAGTTGATATAGATGCAAAATATACAAATGGTAAATATTGGTATTCAGATAATAATGGCGTTACAGTTAATTTTAAGTCTAATATAGGCTTTTCAAAATGTTTTTATACAAATGGAACAAATACATTTGTAACATATGATTCTTCAATAACTTTAGCTCCAGAGTCAAAAACTACATATACAATAAAAGCTTTTGATATTGAAAATAATTGTACTGAGAAAACAGTTATTATTGGTAAGGATGTAACTGCACCTGAGTGTGAAATTAAAGGTGTTGTTCCTTATAAAACTGCTTCACTCTACTATCGTAGTGGAACTGTATTGACTGGCTCCGGTTGTTTTGGAATAGCTACTGGAAATGGTCTTGAGGGTAGCGATTTAAAAGGCTTTCAGTCTGATTCCAAGACCTCTTATTCTATAGCACGTAAAATAGATTGTAATCATCTTATAACAAATTATAATTATATATGTAAATCCCCACTTACCCCTTATTCAATAATTTATGATATAAGTATTCTGTTTAGTATAAAAGAAACTGAGTGTGGTATTGCAGAAAATGGAATAGAAATATTAGCCAGTGATAAGAAAACTGTAATTAGTGTTGCAGAAGGAAAAACTTTTGGTACAGAAGATGAGGCTCAGACAGTTGCCTATTGTAACTTACGTTTTGATAGAAGTTCTGATATAACTGATGCTCTTTCAATTCGTGTAACAGATGCTTTAGGTAATTCAACGACTACACCGCTTTATTCAATACAAATTGATAATGATGGACCTGTATTTAAGCAGATTTCTACAACAACAACAGGAACAACCATTCAAAAGGTTAATAATACAACATATAAAATATATGCTGGAAGCGCAACGACTACCTCAGTTACAGTAAATTTTAAGGATGAAATGGCCCGAATGTTTTCTGTACTCTACAGTACAGATTCTTATATAGCTTATAGCAAAGGAATGCAAGGTGGTACTTACCTACAAACATTATTACAGCCTGAGCTTCAATATACGGCATCATTGACTAGCGGAACAACATATTATTTTTTTGGTGTAGACAGGTTAGGTAATTATACAACTATAACAGTTCAGGTTGTTTCTGGATCCGGTAGTGGTTCAACTACTATTACAAATTAAGCTTTGGTAATTGTAGTATGTGCCATCCCTTGATAAAACTTACATGGACTCATCCATAATTGTTGATTATTTACCGTAGATGGGGACTAAGATAATGATTAAAGAATTAAAAAAGTTGTGCGTTTGTTTTTTTATCTGTATATTTTTTTGTTTAAGCTGCAAAACAGAAGTAACAAAATATATTCAACTGGAGCCGGAAAACACCAGTATTGTCTGGAAAGGCTCTTTTGCCAGTGCAGATGAAATAGAAAATCCCCAGTATCTTTGGGCATATTATAATACAACTGATGGATGTTCATATATTTACGACGGTGAAAAATGGACATTGTTAACTTCTGCCGGCAAAAATGGAACAGATGGCCTTGACGGGCAAAACGGAACTGATGGTACAAACGGAACTGATGGCTCGAACGGAACAAACGGCAAAAATGCCCGGGTAGTTATTCTTTATGTATTAAATGGGGGAACACTGCCTGAGGGCGCACCTTCAATTTATAGTTATGGCACTCCTGTTGAATTGGAAGAGCCTGTTTTTGAGCCGTATAAATTTGAAGGCTTTTATTATAATGCTGATTTCTCAGGAAAAAAAGTTACTTCACTGGATGATGATTACGCCTATGGAAAAGTGCTTTATGCCAGGTGGGGCTATAGAATTACTTTTGACGACAATTATACCGGTGGTGAATTAAACACTCTAGATTACTACGATATTGATTCAGTTAATAATAGTTTTAAAACTCCAGCACGTACCGGCTATACATTTTTAGGCTGGTACAACAATCCGAATTATGATGAACAGATAGACTCTTGGAACACCAACGAAAATAAAGGCAATGTGACTCTTTATGCCAAATGGAAAATAAATGAATATACGATTACATATATAGACGATTATGGCCTTTCTCCTGAACCGGTTAAAGTTGAATATAATACAATTCTTGACAAAACATATTTCCCGGACTTGTCCAATGATGACTATCGTTTTATTGAATGGAAAGAAGGGGAAAGTAGTGTTGGTCCTGGATATGTAATTACCGGCGATGCCGATTTTACAGCGGTTATTGAATCTTTAATTTTTACTGTAAAGTTTATAGGATCCTCAAGCGGTCATCTAATAGATTTTATATACAATGATGTCATAAAGACATGGACTTTTAAAGCTCACTTAGGAGATTCATTAAATGCAAGTGAACTTGTAGAAGCTGTGTTTGCTGATATTGGAATCAGCGATTACGACATTGCTGATTATGCTTGTGGTTTTTATGACAGTAATTATCAGGTTTTTATTCTTGGTGATAATAGTATAGTGGATGATAACTCCATTACAACTAATACTTATTTCAATGTTCTAACGGTGCCTTCGCTGGATTTTTCTTATCATGGAGATGATTATTCTATTACTTTTCAAGCAAATGTATCAGAAGTTTACGATCCAGAATACTGGCAGAGTTTTGGGTATCCTTATGGTAGTTTTCCTTTAGAAAGTAACTTTGGGGCTGTTTTTGTGGGTGAAACTGCGTTTGAGCTTACTCAATTCTGGTCAACTAGTGTACCGGGCCATACATGGCCTTTAACACCACCTCCAGAAGACCTGAGTGCTATAGATTGGGAGCCAGGTTTGTGTTCGGTTCCAATTCATTTGAGAGAATTTGAAACTGGTACTTATAAGTGTTATGCAATTGTATCTTTTTACGACTGTCATGACGGTTTTTTCCTAATTCCAAAACAAAAAGGCGATAAACTGATTTTACTTAAAGAAGATATTTTTGATGAGGGAGGAAGACTTGACCCCGACTCCATTCCAGAAGGCTATTATTATGATGTCACTATCCCCTGATTATTGTACTTCAGAACAACTAAAGTAGCAAAAAAACTCAATCTATGCTATTATTTTTGATATGCAGGAATTAAAGCGATTTCCGATTGGCGTGCAGGACTTTGAGCGCCTGCGCAATGACGGTAAGTATTATGTAGACAAGACAGACCTCGTTTATAAGATGACTCACACGGACGACTATTATTTTTTAAGCCGTCCACGTCGTTTTGGAAAGTCGCTTCTGGTCAGCACCCTCAAATGCTACTTTGAAGGCCGCAAGGATTTGTTCACAGGTCTTGCAATTGAAAAACTCGAAACCGAGTGGAAAAAGTACCCGGTCTTGCACATTAGTTTTGCAATAAATAAATATGTTGATTTTAAGACTCTGCAGATTGTCCTGAATTCACAGCTTTGTGAGTGGGAAAAAAAGTACGGCGTTACAAAAAACAGCGACGACCCGGGCGACCGCTTTGCCACAATAATAAAAGAAATTAACACTAAAACCGCCATGCAGCCGGTAGTTCTTGTTGACGAATACGATGCACCTCTTTTAGACAGCATGGACAACCCTGAGCTTCAAAACACACTTAAACAGGAAATGCGAAAATTCTTTAGTCCTTTAAAAGACCTTGGCGGTATAATCCGGTTTGTATTCTTGACGGGAATCAGCAAGTTCAGCCAGCTTTCGATTTTTAGCGAGCTTAATAATCTAAAAGTTATTACGATGAATGATGACTACGCTGCTATCTGCGGAATCACAGAAGAAGAACTCTTTACCCAGATGAAGCCTGAAATTCAGGCTCTTGCGGAAAAACAAAAGCTTACTTATGAACAAGCATGTGAAGCTCTAAAAGCCCAGTACGATGGCTACCATTTTAGTGAAAATTCTCCTGATGTTTATAATCCTTTTAGCCTCATAAATGCACTTGCCGACAAAAGCCTTTCTAATTACTGGTTTGCAACCGGAACGCCGACAATCCTAACGAAACTCATCAGTAAGTACGACATGGATCCAAAGGATTTTGACGAGGGCTTTGCAGCAACCCAGGAAATGTTTGACGCCCCTACAGAAACTGCAACAAATCCTATTCCAATGCTTTATCAGAGCGGCTACATCACAATAAAAGACTATGACGGCGGTTTTTATACCTTACAGTTCCCGAACAACGAAGTACGCTTTGGATTCTTAAAAAGCCTCATGCCGTATTACGCTACAAACGATGTTTGCAAGAACGACACATTCCTGCTTAAATTTACAAAAGCACTGCGTGATGAAGACCTGGAGCAGGCTTTAAATCTTACCCGTGCCTTCATAAGTTCTGTTCCTTACAACGCAGAAAAGCAGACTGAAGCACATTACAAAACAATCTTCTACCTGGTGGCCCGGCTTTGCACGCCTTATGTAGTAAAAACGGAAGAAGCATCTGCTGCCGGCCGCAGCGACGTGGTTGTAGAAACAAAAACAGCGGTTTACATGTTTGAATTTAAGCTTGACGGCTCTGCAGAAGATGCCCTTAAGCAGATAACTGATAAAGGCTACCTTATTCAGTACACAGCCATAACAAAATATGACGGCAGTGCAAAAGCGCTCTACAAAATAGGTATAAGTTTTGACACTCAGACCCGTACAATCGGCGAATGGAAGTGGATAAAACAATCTTAATCTTACATTTTGTTTGACAGACTTCGGTACATCAGAAGTAGGGTAACGCTTCTTTAAACAAAAAAAACACTTTTCACAAATCTGTGAAAAGTGTTTTTTTTGTCTATCGGGTTTGCGGTTTACAGATTAGTATTTGCTTTCTGCGTAGCCTATCCAGCCTTCGTTTTCGATGAGGGCTTTTTCAAATCCTTCAAGTTTGAAAGGGTAACTTTTAGAAAGTGAACCTGCAATGAGTTTTACTTTCCATGTGCCGTCTTCTTTCTGTTCAATTTTACATTCGCAGTCCTTGTCACCAAAAGAACGGAACATGTCATCGATGTCTTTCTTAGGCATATCAAGTGCAAGAAGACCGCAGTTATACATATTCTGACGGAAAATGCGGGCAAAGTTTGGTGCGATTACAACATAAATGTCGTTTACTTCCAAAGCCCATGGAGCGTGTTCACGGCTTGAACCGCATCCAAAATTCTCTCTTGTGATAATCACTTTCTTTCCAGGAACATCACGTTTTGCATCAAAACCGTCAAGTTTCAAATCTTCAAGAAGATATGGCTTGAGAGCCTGCTTTGAAATCTCAGTAAGATACTTGGCAGGAATAATCTCATCAGTGTTGATGTCTGAGCGATCCAGGAAAAGTACATTTCCACCAAAAGCTTTCATTTTTTACCCCTTATAGAGTTCTGAATTTGTTATAGTTCCTGCAATAGCTGTTGCTGCTGCAGAGGCAGGGCTCATAAGATGAACCATTCCGCCTTTTCCCATTCTACCATTAAAGTTGCGGTTTGTGGTAGAGGCACAAACTTCGCCTTCTGCCAGAACACCGTTTGACATACCGAGACATGCACCGCAGGTCGGGTTTGTTACACAGAATCCTGCTTCAATAAATGTCTGGATAATGCCTTCTTCAAGAGCCATTTTGTAGATTTTTGGAGTAGCAGGGCTTACAATTCCACGGACTCCGTCTGCAAGGTGATGGCCTTTAAGAACTTTTGCTGCGATACGAAGGTCACTGATACGGCCGTTTGTACATGAACCGATGTAAATCTGGTCAACCTTTGTTCCCTTCATATCAGAAATCTTTTTAATCTGGTCAGGTTTGTAATTGATTGTACAAACCGGTTCAAGATCAGAAAGATCAAGAGTATAAACTTTTTCATAAACAGCGTCGTCATCGTCACGCCATTTTGAGTAATCAGCCAGGGCTGCTTCTTTTGTTTTGTATTCGTCCTTGATAAATTCCCAGAGGTAGTCAACTGTTTTTTCGTCAGGGAAACAGATTCCGCTTGTACCGCCTGCTTCAACTGCCATATTGCAGAGAGTCATGCGTTCTTCCATGCCGAAGTTGTCTACTACAGGACCTGTAAATTCAACAACGCAGTTTGTAGCGCCGTTTACACCGATTTTACCGATCAGATAAAGGATAACGTCTTTTGCGTAAACGCCTTCCTTGAGTTTTCCGTTAAGTACGAATTTGATTGATTTTGGTTCACGGAATGAACAAACTCCCTTCAAAATTCCTACTTCAAGGTCAGTTGTTCCCACACCTGCTGCAAATGCACCAAATGCACCGTGTGTACATGTGTGGCTGTCTCCCATGATTACTGTATATCCTGGGCGTACAAAACCTTTTTCAGGGAAAATTGCGTGGCAAACACCGTTTGAACCGATATCAAAAAAGTCTTTTACGTTGTTGCGGCGTGCCCAGTCGCGGAGAATTTTACCCTGAGTTGCTGTTTTGCTGTCTTTTGCTGGTGTTACGTGGTCAATTACTGCTTTAATCTTTGTCGGGTCAAATACACGGTCTTTACCGCGTTCCATCAGGTCGTTGATTGCAACAGGAGTTGTAATTTCGTGACAAAATACTCTGTCGAGCTTGAGAACATATGTTCCTGGAAATGGACTTTCTACAAGATGAGAATCAAAAATCTTCTGAGCTATTGTTTTTCCCATTTTTAGTACTCCTAAAGAAATTTAGTATTTTTAAACTATTCTAATCACTTTTATTCTTATATTCAAGTATCAGAGCCCTTTATTTACAACGTTTACAGGCTTTCC
>DLYJ01000090.1:0-9619 GCA_003447785.1 Treponema sp. | reverse complement strand
TCAAGCAGCGGACAGTTTTTGTCCATCGGTTCTGTCAAAACTACATCGGCACAGTACATTGCGATTTTCTTTTGAATCAATGCTTCTTTTACGGCATTTTCGTCAACAAGGCCGCCACGGGCTGTGTTTATAATTACGGCACCTTTTTTTACTAGGGAAAGTGTCTCTCTGTTTACGAGATTTTTAGTTGAATCTGTGAGAGGGGCGTGGAGGCTCAAAAAATCGCTCTGCTTAAAAAGTTCTTCTTTGCTAACAACTTCTTCGCCGCCTGTAAATGAATCCGGATTGTGTGTGCAGATAATTACCCGCATTCCGAAGGCATGGGCGATTTTTGCAACTTTTTGTCCGATTGAACCAAAACCGAAGATTCCCAGGGTTTTTCCTGTAAGTTCTGTCAGGCTTGAATTCCAGTAACAAAAATCAGGAGAACGGGTCCAGTCTCCGTTTTTAACGGAAGCGGCGTGTGAAGCAACCTGATTTGAATAATTCAGGATAAAGGCAAAAACATGCTGTGCAACCGAATCTGTTGAGTAGGCAGGAATATTGGTAACGGTTATGTTTTTCTTTGTACATTCGGCTAAATCAACTACATTATAGCCTGTTGCAAGTACACCGATATATTTGAGCTTTGGACAGGAATCCAGAATTTGTTTTGTAATTTGTATTTTGTTTAGAAAAATTGCGTCGCTGTCGCCGATTCTCTGGATAACCATATCAGCCGGCGTGCGCTCATAAACTGTCAGGTCGGCAATTTTTTTGAACTTATCCCAGCTTAAATCACCGGGATTAGCAGCATGACCATCCAGAACAGTTAATTTCATTATCAGCCGCCCAGAACTTCTACATTTGCACTGGAAATTGCAGCGTTGATTGCGTCTTCGATTCCGGCTACGCTTTCATCAAAATCAACTAGAACCTGTGCTTTAGAAGCGTTAGAGGCACAGCTTGTAACACCTGCTACGGCGTTTACCGCTGCATTTACTTTGGAAGCAGTGTCATCATCAAAGAGACCTGCAACGTATATTTTCTTTTGCATTAGATATAGCTCCCGGCTTTTTTATAAACAGAGTATTAAAATTATAACCAATACTGATTTTTTATTCAAATAAAATTGTATTAGAATTGGAACTTTTTTAATAAAATTAATCTTCTGCCCGGGATAGTTTTTTGACCTCTGAGATTTTGTCCTTTAAAGTTTTACCCAGTTGTCCGCAGGCACCGCCGATTTCGCGGCCCCGTCGTGTGCGCAGGGTAACGTTCAGGCCTGCTTCTTCCAGTTTTTTTACGAAGTTCCTGCATTCATTGTTTGAAGGCTCTGAAAATGGCAGTGTTTCAACCGGATTCCAGGGAATAAGGTTGATGTTTACGTTTATTCCCTTGGCAAATTCTATCATGTTTTTGGCACTTTCTTCCCCTGTGTTTGTGTCGTGGAGAAGGGCTGCTTCCAGGGTAACGCGGCGTCCGCTTTTTTGGGCGTAATAGTCGATTGCCTTACGAAGTTCCGGGAGAGGGTTGTTTTTTGTAACCGGCATGAGTTTTAAACGCAAATCCGGGTCGGCCGTTGTAAGGGAAACTGCAAGGCGGATATTTGGCCCGTTGTCTGCAAGATCGTAGATTCCATTAATTACGCCTGAAGTTGAAAGTGTGATTCTTCTTGAAGAAAGGTTTCTTCCGCGCTTGTCTGTTAAAACCTGAATTGCCTTTCTGACTGAATTCAGATTCATCATCGGTTCGCCCATGCCCATAAAAACGATATTGCTTAAGGGGCCGGCGTGTTTTTCAAGAAATAAAAACTGTTCAACAATTTCGGACGGGGTAAGGCTTCTTGCAAGCCCCAGAGTTCCTGTCTGACAGAATGCGCAGTTCATTGCACAGCCTACCTGGCATGAAACGCAGGCAGTTTTGCGGCCTTCCCGGTCTGTTAAAAGTACGGTTTCCACAGCCATGCCGTCTGAGAGGGAAATCTGTAATTTGATTGTTCCGTCGGGATCTTTCAGGACCTTTGACACTGAACAGCAGCGGAGAACAGCCTTCTGTTTGAGTTCTTCTATGAGCTGAGCGCCGATGTTTTTCATCTGGTCAAAGGATTCAACTCCCTTGCCGATCCATTCAAAAATCTGTTTTCCACGAAAAGCGGGACTTATACCGAGTTTTTCAGTGATTTCTTCCGGCAGAAGTCCCGTAATTGAAATTTTATCGTCCATACACCTAGTTTAAAGGCTTGTTGTTTTCGATCTTGTCCAGCATTTCGTTGATTGCGGTACTCTTTGTACCTGTCTTCTGGAAGTCGCGTAAACATTCAATTGCCTTGTCTTTTTTGTTCATCTTAATGTAACAGTCTGCAAGGTCAATGTAAAGACGATAGTTTTTGATATCATCGCGGATCAATGCTGTCAGGCGTTCAATTGCTTCGTCGTATTTTCCTTCGCCTTTGCAGATAAGTGCAAGACCAAGTGCGGCGTAAACATCAAATTCAATGTCCATAGCCTTGTTGTAATACTCTGTTGCAGTTTTATAGTCGCCTGTGTTGCGGTAAGCATCGCCTGCCCGGGTTAAAATTACTTTGTTTTTCGGGTCGTTTTTCAGGATTTTATTCCAGTATTCGATTGAACGGTACTGCTGGTTCATACCTCGGTAACAGTCTGCAAGACCAAAGAGAACGTAGAAGTTTTCCGGGTCCATTTCCAGGGCGCGTTCAAAGTATTTAACGCCTTTGTCAAAAGTCTTGAGTTTTCTGTGGCAGTTACCGATTGAAGTCAAAACTCGGATATCAACGGCCTTTTCGTTGATTTCCAGCATTTTTGTCCAGTAGTAAAGCGCGTCCTTGTATTCCTTAAAGTCATAATGAAGGTGTCCGATACCAATCAGGGCGTAGGCATTGTTTTCTTCCATGTCCAGGACCTTGAGGTACAGTTCCTTTGACTTTTTAAAGTCACGGATTTTGCGGTAAGCATCTGCAACACGGGTCAAAACCGTGATGTTTCTGTCATCGTGAATAAGATACTGTTCCCAGATTTCGATTGCCTTGTGGTACTGGTTTAATGCCTTGTAGCAGTCAGCAAGTCCGAAGAGGGCATAATTATTGCCCGGATGGAATGTAAGGCATTTCTGGTAATAATCGATTGCTTCCCTGAAGTGGTTCTGTTTGCGTTCGCTGTCTCCAAGACCGACGAGAGCGTAGTTGTTGTTGTCTTCAAGGGTTAATATGCTGTTAAAAGCAGTAACTGCTTCATCTATGCGGTTATCTTTAAGGAGCTGATATCCTTTTTTAGATAATTCTGCGATTTCCTGAGATTTTGTATCTTCCGGTTTTGATTCACTTGTAAGTTCAATTGGAATTCCATCTTCCAGCTTGATTTCGTCTGACATTTTTTAATTCTCCTTTATTCTTTTACAAGAACCGAAAGTGTTTGAGCCATTTTTTCGTAAATCGGCTCACACTTGTTTTTGTTTTTAGCAAGAATATAGTATTTGAGGGCTTCTAAGGACTGGTTTTTCTTCATGAAGGTGTCACCAACGCGGGTTAAACCGTCAGAATAACCTGTGGTAATAAAAATTCGGCTTGCTTCATTGATTTTTCCATTGTTGAAAAGTTCGTTACCTTTTCTGTTCAGCATAACTTTTTGTTCAGATGACAACGCTTGTAAAGGTGAATCTGTGACTTTTATAAAGCCATCCTGAATTTTGTGGGAATTAACTTCTGAGAGCAAATCTTGTTTTAAATTACGCACTTTTTTCCTTAAACTTAATTTTTCATTGAAAATTTTAACACAAAAAAGACTAAAGTCAAGCAAATTAGCCTTTTTGGAGTTTTTTAGGTGGCTTTTAATGAATTATTATTCTGTTTTTTGTGCTTTTTTGTAAAAGTTTACAATTGAGCGGCCATAGATTCTTTTGTCGGTCAGTACGAGCCCTCCCACCTGTTCCGGGAGTGCGTCCTCTTCAGGATAATGAATCAGGACAGTCCCGTCTTCTGTCATAAGATCATACTGGTCAACGAACTTAATCAGATCCTTCCGGAATTTGTAAGGGAAGGGCGGATCAAAGAAAATATAGTCGAACTTGTTTTTGCAGCGTTTTAAAAAAAGTTCAACAGCCATAAAGTGGCAGTCGATTTTGAGCCCAAGTTCCTTTTCCGTAATTGAAACGTTGTCGAGAACTGTTTTTATTTTGATTTTATCTTTTTCGCACAGTTCAACATGGCTTGCACCGCGGCTCGCGGCTTCGATTGCAATCGTGCCGCTCCCGCTGAACATGTCGAGCCAGCTTTTTCCCGTTAAGTCACCGATTATCGCAAATACGGATTCCCTCATGCGGTCCATAGCAGGGCGGATTACGCCGTCAGGACATTTTATGTTACGGCCTTTTAAAGCTCCTCCCGTAATTCTCATCGACTTGCTCCGGTTGAACCTGTGGCTGCGTCGTTTTCATTCATTGCCCAGTAGTATCTGTCGTGAGGAAGGTGCTTGTTTGCCTTTGCATAATCGAATGCCTTCAAACCTGTTGTTGTCATGTATGAGGTCTTTGCACCGTTGTTCAAAAGCCATGCGATGATTTTTGTATCCTTGTTTGATTCTGCGGCGTACATCAAAGGTGTTTTTCCGTCGTACGGAGAATTGATGGAAAGTCCCTTGTCCCAGAACAAATCAAGTGTCTGTGTTGAAGCACCGTTTGTGATTGCATAGATGAATGCGGCACGAACTTCACTTTCGGCAGGTGTGTGGCCTGACAAAAGCTGTGCAGTTACATTTGAATTTGAATTGAATCCGGCAGAAAGACGCAGTGCGCTGATTCCGTAATTGTTTTTGATGTCCGTATCGGCACCGTTTCGGATTAAAGTTTTTGTAACGTTTGCATTTGTGGAAAATCTTGCGGCAAACATAAGTGCCGTCCAGCCGTCATTATCCTGTGCATCGATCACTGCTCCGGAATAAATGAGGTTTTCTACAAGTTTGAGGTCTCCGTTTTTAGCTGCCTTCATCAAAGGTGTGCGTCCCTGGAGGTCGCGTCTGTTTGCATCCTCGATGAATGTGTGGTACGGGTCGTAATTATTGTCTTCTACAACCGGTGTATCGTCAGATTCAAGTTCTTCATAGTCGTAGAGGTATGTTTTGTTGAACGGCTTAATCTGCGGCACAGGCTGTATCTTTGATTCAACTGATTCAACCGGGGCAGGCTCAGGCGGTGTTACGACAGCCGGTGTAACAGGAGCCGGAGGCACAGGGGTCGTAAAATTGCCGAATACCTGAACTTTTGGTTCAACGGCAGGTTTTACAGGCGCAATGTTTACTTCTTCAACAGTTACACTTTCGTCTTTAGGCGCTTCCTGTGCGGTCGCGGTCTCTGCGGCTTCTTCCGAAGATTCATCTGCTTCACCTTCGATTCTGTTGGTAGCCGGTGTCTGACGAACTTCCTTTGTTTCTTCTTCCAGGTATTCGCTGCCTTTTTTGTCGATTTTAATTACAACCTTGCCGGTTTTGACGCGTTTTGTTTCAGGTTCTTCAGGTGACCCGTTTTCTGAGTCCTGTCCTGCTGTGACTGCGGTTGCGGCTGTGACTGCACTTGCAACGGTCGCGGCCTGAGAAGCTGCTGGGGAAGCGGCGGTTATGGCCTGGGGGTCAGTTGAAGGGGCAGGGGCCTGTTCCTCCTGAACGTTTTTTGTAACTTCATCAGGGCTTGATTCTGCCTGGGATTTGGTTTTTTTGCTGTTTTTTTGAGGCGCATATTTTGTCAGGACATCGATTATTTCCTGTTCTCCGCGCTCAACTGCGTAGTCGTATGAGGACTTTCCTTTTTTGTCTTTTTTATTGATTCGTGACTTTCTCTGAAAGTTGAATATGGTTCCTGATTTAACGACTGCGTTTACGACATCCGGCTCTGTTGAATACATTGCGGCGTACATAACGCCTGTCTGGCCGTTTTTGTTTTTCTTTGTGGGGTCTGCTCCCCATTTGAGCAGAAGTTTTATTATTTCAAGATCGCGGTCTTCCTTAAGGGCTGCCATCAGAAGTGTTTCTCCGCTGGGAGAGCGTTTTGAATTCACTGCTGATGAATATGATTTTAAGAGGGATTTGAGTTCTTTATAGTTTCCTGTTTCGCAGGCTTTAAAAAGTTTTTCTTTTGTAGAAACTGCCACGGCAGAAAAAGCTATGGCAAGTGCAATAAATGCGGTCAACAATATTTTTTTAGTTTTCATAGTATTAAATTATAACCCTGCCATTGATAAATCGCAAGGGTTCGGCCTGAATTCAAGGTTGCAAGTTATTGACCTTAACTTCTCAAAATAGTAATATATTCTAACCCCTTGAGGCTACTTTTGTAGCTTACATTAGACCATAAGGAGACCATACAAAATGAGAAAGTATGAGCTTATGATTGTCTTCTCAACAGAAGAAGACAAATTCAAGGCAAGTTCTGAAGCAGTACGTGCAGTTCTTGCAAAATTTGGTGCTACGATTGACAAAGAAGAATCGTATGGAGACCGTGATTTAACTTACATCATCAACAAACAGAAACGTGGTCGTTTCATTCTTTTCACAGTAAGTGCAAATCCTGCTAAAATCAGCGAAATCGAAGGTCAGTTCAAATTGACAAAAGATGTTCTTAAATATCTCTTTGTTAAACTTGACGAAGACAAAAAGAACTAAGCAAAGATTCAATTCAATCTAAAAAGTTCATCACTTGGAGGTGATTTATGACAGATATTAATCGTGTTGTTTTGGTAGGCCGTCTTGTAAGAGACTTAGGTAATGATCAGCGTGACTTCGCTTATACACCTAACGGACAGGCCAGAGCAAACATTAGTATTGCCGTAAACCGCAGCCGCAAACAGGGTGAACAGTGGGTTGATGAAGCTAATTTCTTTGATGTAACAATCTGGGGAAAAACTGCAGAAAACTTAAAGCCTTATCTTACAAAAGGAAAGCAGATTGCCGTTGAGGGCTATCTCAAACAGGACCGCTGGGAAAAAGACGGTCAGAAGTTCAGTAAAGTAGGCATTGTTGCTGACAGCGTAATGCTTCTTGGCGGAAAATCGGAAAACGGCGGTTCTCAACCGTCTGGGGGTTACACTCCGAAATTCCAGCAGAACAATGGTTACGATTCAAACCCGCAGTCCTCTTACCAGGACCAGGGTGACTCAAATTCCTTTGGTGGTAACGGCGGATACTCAGAAGATATCCCATTCTAATTCTTTTCGCATGAATTGTGCGGACTTATAAGGAGACTTAATATGTCAGACGAAGTAACAACAAACGAAGTTGAACAGAAAGTAAACGAAACAGATACACAGGGCGCTTCAGACGGACGCGAAGGCGAAGAAAGAGGCGGACGCAAAGGTAAAACATTCTTCCGCAAGAAGGTTTGCCGTTTCTGTGCTAACAAAGCAAAGATCGACTACAAGGATTCAGACGGTCTTAAACGCTTTACAACTGAACGCGGTAAGATTCTTCCACGCCGCATTACAGGTACATGCGCTAAACATCAGCGCGAACTCGCACTCGCTATCAAACGCGCACGTGCAATCTGTCTCCTGCCATACGTAGCAGAGTAGTTTATAAAAAATAAAAGTAGCGATCCAACTCCTGGTGACGTTACTTTTTTAATATCAAGAGGAGCTTGAAATGAAAGTTATTCTTTACACAGATGTAAAACATCTTGGAGAAATGGGAGATGTAAAAAACGTTGCTAACGGTTATGCACGCAACTATCTTTTCCCACACATGTTTGCTGTTCCATACAATGCTGAAACTGTAGCATACTTTGAAACACGCAAAGAAGAAATTGAAGCACGCAAAGAGCAGAAACGCAAGGATGCTGCAAGCCTTAAAGACAAACTCGAGGCTACACTCGTTGACCTTACAATGCCTGCAAGTGCAAACGGAAAACTCTACGGTTCTGTTACAAGCCAGACTGTATCTGATTTCCTTGCTACAAAAGGTTTTGAAGTTGAACGCAAACGCATCGAAATTCCTGGCGTTGCAATCAAATCAACTGGTAACTATCACTGTGTTATTCACCTTTATGAAGCACAGGTTGCTGAAGTTAAAATCTCTGTAAAGGGACAGGAAACAAGCGACAAACCAGATGAAAAGCCAGCTAAAAAAGCAGAAGCTGCAGCAGAAGAATCTGCACCGGCAGAAGAAGCTAAAACAGAAGCTGCTGAATAAGTCGGTTAGTTTCAGGAATAATACCTGAACGAACGCAAACCAAAAAGAGCCGGATTAATTTCCGGCTTTTTTTGTCAGTGAAAATTGAATTTAGACGGATTTGCTGCTGTCAGAACTTAGAAGAAGGAGTAAAAATTGGATTCATCATTAAAAAATCTTGTTCCACCGCACAATATGGATGCGGAAAAGGCAACTCTTGGTGCCCTGATGTTTGACTGGTCGCCGATTGCAGAAGTTGTTACGTATTTACAGCCTGACCATTTTTACTCACAGCAGAATCAGATTATATTCCAGGCTTTTCTGAGCCTTTTTGGACAGGGAATTACAGGTGACGTTTTAAGCGTTACCAACGAACTTACAAAACATAATTTACTGGACAAGGCGGGCGGTCCATCATATATCGCTTCTCTTGCAAGCGAAGTTACAACAGCCGCCAATATTGAATATTATGCAAAGATTGTCCTGGACTGTGCCACAAGACGTTCTCTGATTAAAATTGCATCAGAAATTCATGCATCTGCATTTGACGAAGGCCGGGAAAGCCGTTCAATTCTCGATGATGCGGAAAAGAAAATATTTGCCCTGACTGATATGGGGCAGACGATTTATATTCATGATATGCACGAAGTTGTAAATAAAACTACAACTTTGATTCAGCAGCATTATCACAACAAGGGTGATTTACCGGGAATTGCAAGTGGAATCGGTGCGCTGGACACAATGACAGGCGGCTTCCAGAACTCGGAACTTTCGATTATCGGTGCACGTCCTTCTATGGGTAAGACCGCTCTTGCACTTTCAATGATGGAAAATATTGCAGTTGACCAGAATGTTGCCTGCGGATTTTTCTCTTTGGAAATGTCATTTGAACAGATTGGACAGCGTCTTTTGTCACAGGTTGCCCGTATTTCAGGTAAAAAAATCAGGACAGGTCAGCTTAAAATTACTGAATTGCAGCAGATTAACGATGCGGCAGGCCGGGTTTATGAAGCACCGCTGTACATTGTAGATACACCTAACATGCAGCTTCTGGATCTGCGTGCCATGGCGCGCCGTATGGTTCAAAAACATCAGGTAAAAATAATCTTTATCGACTATATCGGTTTGATTTCCACACAGAATTCAAGTGCGCCTGTTTATGAGCAGGTTTCTGAGATTTCAAAATCCTTAAAAAGCCTTGCCCGTGAATTGAATATTCCGGTTGTTGCCCTCTGTCAGGTTGCCCGCGATGCCGAAGGTACAGAGCCAAACCTGGCACAGCTTCGAGGTTCGGGCTCAATTGAACAGGACGCCGACGTAGTAATGTTTATTCACCGCGAGCGCAAAAAGGCAGAAGACGGACAGATGGACCCGGTTCAGGACGCAAAACTCATCGTTGCAAAACAGCGTAACGGTCCGATCGGCGATGTTGAACTTTTGTTCCTTTCTTCATTCACAAAGTTCGAAAACAA
>DLYJ01000040.1 GCA_003447785.1 Treponema sp. | reverse complement strand
GGGAGGAGATTTATCCAGTCACTTTTTGTCTTAAAAACCTTTTTTCCGTAAATCTGCACAAGCTCTTTGTCAATAACAATCCAGTCCTTTAAATGACGCCTGCTTTTATTGTGCGTCTGAACTTTTTCTTCTGTCTTCCGTCTTATTTCAAGTTCTTCAACGTATAAAACTTCCAGGGTAAATCCCTTTCGTAAAAAATACGGGTACATTCCGGTCATTGAGCGCAGGGCCGAATACACTGTGGGATGGGCCGAACTTTTGCGCTGGGAAATTAATTCGCCGTCGGAGCGTATTGTTTTTATCGTTTTGTTTACTGCAACCGGATGAACGATTTTAATCTTCTTTTTGTTTTGCAGCATGTATTCGCTTTTTTTTGCAAGTGACGAAATATTTGCGGTTTGAATTTCAATTGCGTCTCCTTTTCTTGTCTGGATGTCCAGAATAAAGGGACCGTATTTTTGTTCTGTAAGTGAATCGTCTTCAACTGCGTACATCTTTTTCAGCACTGCATGAAGTGAAGTTTCGTTGTAGGTATTTATCATTTTTACAACTCATTATAGCGGTTCTGATTCAATTATTCAAAATCTTAAAAAATTTTAAAAAAAAAGTTATTTTCGGAGAAAAAAGTGGTTGACTTTATGAATTTATTGGTTAAAATATTAATTAAGTGGGAAAAAGTGGGATAAAGTGGTAGATTAGTGGAATGGAACTGTTAACAGGAGAATACAGGAATACGCTTGACGAAAAGGGTCGAATCCTTTTTCCGTCAAAGCTTAGAACTGAGTTATTCAAGGATTCAGATAGAAATGTTCTCATTGTTACACAGTCTTTTGACCGCTGTTTATGGCTTTATACTGTTGATGAATGGAAGACCCTGTCTTCTAAAATCATGGAAACAGCTTCTCCTTTTAACAAACAGAACCGACTTGTTTTGCGCAGTTTGATTGCTCCTGCACAGGAAATTGAACTTGATAAAGCCGGCCGTCTTTCTGTTCCCCAGAGTCTGCGCGATTATGCGGGACTTTCCAAAGATTGCGTAATTCTTGGAATTAACAAGTATATGGAACTTTGGGACGCAGATACTTACGCTAAGTACCTTGAAGAAAACGATGACAGCATTAAGGATGCTGCAGAGGCACTTAGTACAATAAGTCTGTGATTTTAAGCTGACTGGTTAAACCAGTGCGATTTATCGCGAGGAAAAGGTTTTGGAAGTTGTTCATACTCCGGTTTTGCTAAAGGAATGTTTGTCTTATTTAAGTCCTGTAGGCGAAAAGTTTGAGAGTGATGGCCTTATGATTGATTCCACGCTGGGTGAGGGTGGACATTCAAATGCGTTTCTTACGGAATTTCCAGGACTACATATAATCGGTTTGGACGCTGACAAGACGATTCAGGCCCGGGCCAGGGAGAGACTTGCTCCTTTTGGCTCAAGAATGAATTTCTTTAACGGTTGGTTCAACGATTTTTACGAGAATTACGACATGTCTGGAAGAAGACCTGACATAATTCTCTTTGATTTAGGCATTAGTGTTTATCACTATGAAAAAAGTGGGAGGGGATTTTCTTTCCGTTACGACGAGGAGCTTGATATGCGGCTTAATACCGCTGAGGGGGAAAGCGCCGCTGACGTCGTTAACACATGGAAAGAGAAGGAGCTGGCAGATGCAATATATCTGTACAGCGACGAAAAATACAGCCGCCGGATTGCAAGAGCGATTGTTGAGGCCAGAACGGGTGGAAAAATTACCTCTTCAAAAGCATTGGCCGGCATTATTTATGACTGCGTTCCCGGCGATTATCGTCATGGACGCATTCATCCGGCAACGAGAACTTTTCAGGCACTGCGGATTATCGTTAACAGCGAGCTGACCCGCCTGCCTAAAGCGTTGCACAGGGCATTTAATGTCCTTAACGATGGCGGAAAAATGGGCGTGATTACATTTCACAGCCTTGAAGACAAAATCGTTAAAAATTATTTCAGAAATCTTGGGCGCAAGTGTGTCTGTCCGCCTCAGCAGGCTGTGTGTACCTGCGGTGGAACTCCTTGCGCTGAAGTTTTAACAAGAAAACCGGTTGAGCCGACTGATGAGGAAGTGAAGGTAAATTCACCGAGTCGCAGTGCAAAACTTCGTGTTGTCAGAAAAATCCGTGACGCGGGCGATGAACGTATTGCCGGTGTGGGAATTGACGGCGGTAATGAGTAATGAAAAAACGTGAGTTCAAGGTAAAACTGATTGCGCTTATTGCAACTCTTTTAATTCCGCTACTGCTTGTTCTACAGGCATTTCAGGCGCACAGGTACAAAAAACTCCGGGCCGAAATACGCAGTTTGGAAGACAAACAGGTTGAACTTGTTGAACAGAATAAAAAGCTGATTTCAGAAATCAGCGTGCTGTCCAGCTCGGAACGAATTGAAAAAATTGCTGAAGACGAGCTGGGAATGCACAAAGCGGGCACAAATGATATTGTCCGCGTAGAAATAAAAGGGGAAGATAAAAAGTAAGTTTATGGGTGATCTTGCTGCTGCCACAAATAATCAAAGTTCTCTTCTTGATATGGCGTCTTTACTGGACGCTGTTGACGGTTCTCTTATCGGGGACGGTTTTGATTCATCATCGTTCTGCTTTACTTCCGTTGTAACTGACAGCAGAAACGTTGTAAAAGGCTCTCTTTTTGTTCCTCTTATCGGAACCCAGCAGAACGGTCACAAATACATTCCTTCCGCTCTGGAAAAGGGCGCATCTGTTGTATTTGTACAGAAATGCGCATTTAAATCTGATCCTGAAACTTTCGAAAATTATTCAATTCAAAATCCGGCAGTTGCATTTATTCTTGTAAAAGACTGCATGAAGGCACTCCAAGACGCTGCCCGTGCCTACGTTGAAAAATTCCCGGACCTTATCAGAATCAGCGTTACAGGTTCCAGCGGAAAAACTACTACAAAAGAAATCCTTGCTTCCATCATGAAGCAGAAATATAACATTGTCTGCAATAAGGGTAACCTTAACAGTGAGACAGGGCTTCCGCTGTCATGCTTTGAAATCCGCCCTGAACACCAGATGGCCATTCTTGAAATGGGAATGAACCGCAAAAACGAAATTAAGGAAATTGCATCTGTTTTTAAGCCTCAGCACGCCATTATTACAAACATCGGCCGCGCTCATATCGGCATTTTAAAGACCCGAAAAAATATTGCCCGGGAAAAGAAAAATGTATTCAACTACATCAAAAAGGATGGTTTTGCCGTTATTCCTTACGCTGACGACTTTGTAAAATTCTTAGGCCGGGGTGTGAAAGGCAAAAAAATCTACTACGGATTTGACTGCCTGGGTGATGAAGTAAAACTCCTGGAAGACCGGGGAATCTTTGGAACTGATTTTGAAGTTTGCGGCAAAAAAATGAATATAGCACTTCCAGGTAAGTACAACTTTTTGAATGCCCTTTCATGCGTAAAACTTGCAGTTGCCCTGGGAGTTGATGCTGATTCAATTAAAAAAGGTGTTGAAGAAGTAAAAGCTCTCGGCGGAAGAAGCCACATTATCAAAGGCTATTACACAATTCTTGAAGACTGTTATAACGCAAATCCGGATTCCATGGAAAAGGTTCTGGAATTGTCTTCCGGTTTAACTGGATTTAAAAATAAGATTTTTGTTCTGGGAAGTATGCTGGAACTTGGCACACTGTCCGAAGAAGCTCACAAAAAGGCAGGTCAGCTGGCACTTCAAGGCGGTGCAAATCTGATTGCATTTGTGGGTAAGGATATGCGTGCAGGTTATGATGAAGCTGTGAAATTATCTTGCGGTAACGAAAATCTTCGCCTTGAATATTTTGAAAACCACGACGATGAGTCGATTAAACATATTGCAGACCTTGTAAAAGGTTTTGCCTGTGAAGGTGATCTGATCCTTTTGAAGGGCAGTAACGGAATCGGTTTGAGCCGTCTTGTACCTCTTCTTGAAAAGGAGGACAGCGGTGTCTGATTTTAAGTTTTTTGCTGATAAGCCTGCTTCAACTTACCGCAAAAGTGATTCTACCCTGATTATTCTTACCTTTTTGCTGTGGGCAGTAGGAATTGTAACATTGTATTTCTGCTCATCTGGATACGGAGTGCGTGCATTCAACA
>DLYJ01000087.1 GCA_003447785.1 Treponema sp. | reverse complement strand
CAGAAAGAACGTTCCGGCAGTTACACCCCCGGCCCCGGCCGAAACTCCTGCTGTTGAATCAAACCCGGCCCCTTCTGAAACTCCGTCAGAAACTTCAACAGACGAAACCGAGCCCGCCGAAGAAGACTAAACGCCTGCTTCTTAATCCTCATGACCGGACAATGTTTCTAAAAAGTCTAGTCAAGAGGAAAAAACTAAATATTTAAAATTTTTTTCATTTTTTTTAACCATATTTTAAATTTTTATGCTATAATAAAGAACTTGATTTAACTCATAAATTTTGACAAAGAAGTTAGGAGCAACTGTGAACAAACGCGATTTTCCAAAAATCCATTTTTACGATCAGGATTTTGTAGACATTTACGATAAGACTTGGGCGTGGTTATCTAACTTCTGGATAGATGCTAAAAGCGGTGAAGTTTCAAATGACGGATATTTCATTTACCCTGAAGATGAAGGCAAAAAGCTTGTAATCGACCAGTTTGAATCCATCTTTTCTTCATTTTTTCTCGTATATTCAAACAGAAATTATCCTGCAAACCAGAATCTCGACTATTTTTACAGCAAACAGGAAGAAAGCGGTGCAATCCGCTGGAAGTACGACATAAAAACGGGCGAACCGGTAAAGACTTCATCAAACCCTGAAGGAGTAGGTCTTCCACTGTTCGCCTGGGCTGAATTCAACCTTTATCATAAATCAGCAAACAAGCGCCGAATCAAGGACATTATGCCTGTTCTTCAGAACTACATGAACTGGGTGGACAGCACATACAAGCAGCCAAACGGACTTTACAACGCTCCTATGGCAGCAAGCACAATGACAAATTCACCGCGCAAAGACTGCTGCTATCCGGTTGATTTTAACTCGGCAATGGCAATCAACTGCGCACACATGAGCGCCCTCGGTGACATTCTCAACGACAAGGAATTAAGTTTTAAATACAAAAAAGCATACTTCTCCCTCAAAACCCGTATCAATTCAATGATGTGGGACAGCGAAACAGGCTTTTATCACGACCTGGACAAGGACGAAAAACGTCTTCCGCAAAAATCAATCGCAGGTTTCTGGCCTCTTCTGGCAGAAATCCCGAACGCAGACAAGGCAGATGCATTAATTGAACATCTTTCCAACCCAAAGACCTTCGGAACAGACCATCCGTTCCCAACTTTGAGTGCCGACAGTCCTGACTTTAACCAGGAGGGCGAAGGTTTCAGAGGTTCAGTTTATCCTGCATTCAACTTTATGGTTATCAAGGGCCTTGAAAAGTATCAGCGCTATGACCTTGCCCGTGAATGCGCAATCCGTCACCTGTACTTTATTCTCGAAGGCCTCCAGCCGGTTGACGGCAAAAAAGGCGATATTTACGAAGCATATAAACCTTGCAAGGAAGGCAAATCTACAATGGCCAAAGACCCGAACTTTCCGAAGGTACGCTATCTCCAGGCCGCAGGTTTGTCTACAATCGCACTGATGATCGAAAACGTAATCGGTCTTTCAATTTCTTTGCCGCGCAAGACTGTAGACTGGATTATTCCAAACCTGGAAATCATGGGAATCGAAAAACTCTCGCTCAAACGCAACCTTATTACAATTTTGAGCAACAAGAGTGCAAGGGGATGGGAAATCCAGATGGAAAGCGAAAAGCTTTACTACTTTACAATCAATATTCTTGACCAGAAGAAAAAGACACTTCCAATTCCATCTGGCAAGTGTTCAATGCTCATCGATAAACTGTAATATCCCCTGTCATTCCCGCGCTTAGACGCGGGAATCTCTCCATCTGATTATCGGGTCACGCCCGATAATGACACCCCTGTCACTCCCGCGCTTAGACGCCCCTGTCATTGCCTGGCTCGACCAGGCAATCTCACCCCCGAAAAAGACAAATCCCGCAGGTTCAATACGACCGCGGGACAAAAACTATCACTCCCGCGCTTAGACGCGGGAGCCTTTACAAAAACTATTCTTCTTTCTTGTATTTGTCAGCAACAATTGCCAGGTTGTTGACCATGAGAATCGGCTGGCGGGTTGCGTCCAGAGCATCGCGCCACAAAGCACCTTCCGGATCAACATAGTTACGGCGTTTTGTTACCATTTCAATCGGAATGTGAACATACTTTCCGTTAACCAGGCCTACTACCATCTTTGTCTTTCCTGCCATAGCCGCGTGAACGGCGTAGCTTCCGAGGCGTTCGCAGTAAATCGAGTCATTTGCTGTAGTTACAGAAGAACGAATCTGGTAACTTGGGTCTACGTATTTAAGGTTGATGTGAATTCCCTTGATTTTAAAGTAGTTGATGATTTTATCACGCAAGTATACACCGATATCGCCCAGCTTTTTGTTACCGCTGGCATCAGTTTCGTTTGTATCCTTGAACAATTCCTGGCCTGCACCTTCAGCAACTACAATTACTGCGTGGTGGCGTTCAAGAATTCGTTTTTCAAGATGAGCCAAAAATCCATTCGGACCGTCCAGTTCAAATGGAACTTCCGGAATCAGACAGAAGTTTGTTTCGTGGCTAGACAATGCAGTTGCGGTTGCAATAAAGCCGGATTCCCGGCCCATGAGCTTTACAAGGCCGATACCGTTAACCTGACTGAATGCTTCCATGTGAATTGAAGTAACGGCTTCTGTGGCACGCTGAACGGCTGTTTCAAAGCCAAATGAGCGGTCGATGAACAAAAGGTCGTTATCAACAGTTTTTGGAATTCCCACAACGGCAACTTTAAGTCCGCGTTTTTCAATTTCGTTTGCAATGTCCAGGGAACCGCGCTGAGTTCCGTCACCGCCGATGATAAAGAGCATATTGATATTCAGGGATTCAACAGAGTCTACAATGTCGCTTACACGGTTTCCACCGCCACGGCTTGTTCCAAGGAAGGAACCTCCGATTTTATGAATATCATCTACGTTTTCCGGAGTTAAGTCGATTGTGTCAAATCCGCTTTCCGGGAAAAATCCCTTAAAACCAAATCTGAATCCACGGATTTTCTTAACGCCGTATCGATAATAAAGACAGCGCACAACCGCACGAATTACATCGTTAAGACCCGGACAAAGACCGCCGCATGTACAGATACCTGCAGTTACATGAGCCGGATTAAAATAAATATACTCACGGGGACCTGCTTTCTGCATAAGATTGGATTTATCAAGCCCGTCCGAAGGCGCTTCATCAGCAAATACATTTACCTTATAGCGGACATAAGAATCGTCTCTTACATAATTTGCCCTGAAATCACCATGCTTTGTTGAAAGTTCAATAGGTGAACGAACCTTACAAGGTCCAAGCTGATCAATTGTAAAATCATAATCGTCTTTCATACAAACATCTCCTGCATATCCATTAATTATATCCCTTTTTAACTGAATTCTCAATTTTAACTTTTGTTATTCCATTCAATTCAATAAATTCCGGTTTCTTGAACTTTCACCCATTCTCGAAAAAACCGTTGGTTTAAATTCCTCAAAAAATAGGAGGATTTTTATGAAAAAAATCTTAAGCACAATGCTCGTAGGAGCATTGATTGCAGGCGCTGCATTTGCTGAT
>DLYJ01000045.1 GCA_003447785.1 Treponema sp. | reverse complement strand
GGTGTGGACTGCTCGCACATGTCCACAATCATGTCGTTGATTAAAACAGTTGTGTTTACGGCCTTTCCGCTTGAGTGGCTCAAGGTCTGACCGTTTTTTGTCATGCCCAGGGTTTCGCCGACGATTTGTCTCAGCTGGCGGTAACAGCCCATATCAAGAATGTGGTAGCGGCGGGCGTCTTCGATGTCGCGGCCGAGAAAGGCAATTTTGTCGCTGACTTTTACAACGCAGCCTTCCCAGGTAAACGGCTGAACAAGACCGGGCCGCTTGATGTCGTAAAGGTTTATGTCGTCTTTGCGGGGACGGATGCCCTGTTGGTCGATTTCGCCGCAGTGGCAGATTAAACCGTCGCGAACTGCATAGGTCAGATTCAGTGTTTTTTCATAACCATCCGGGTCGCTCAAAGTTTCGATGTAATCGGCAAAAAAGAGTGAATTGCGTTCGTGCCAGAATTTTTTTGGAGCGTTGGCTCCTTCTTTCTGAGCCATTAGTGAATTCAATATGTCTTCGCCGGTGTGACCGAAAGGAGCGTGTCCGATATCATGTCCGATTGCAATAGCGCGGGTTAATTCAACATTCAAACCCAGGTATTTGGCAATCGTTTCTGCGACGGAAGCAACGTGCTGGACGTGTTCCATGCGGGTGCATACGTGGTCATTTTTTGGTGCGTAAAAAACCTGTGTTTTGTGCTTTAAGCGGCTGTATGCCTGGCTGTGGATGAGTCTGGTGTAGTCGCGGTCAAAGTCGCTGCGGATACTGTTTCCGCGGGAATATATTGGAATTTCGCGTTTTATTGCGTCGGGCCATTTATGATTCAATTCGTCAGTGCGTTCATTAATAAAGGCATCTTTCATAAATTGAATTATAATGTACTAATCCTCTTTTTTTAAGCCCCTGAAAAACTGAATTGCAAAGGGAAGGCTTGTGCAGGCGGTTAAAAAGTCAGAAGTTCCCTGGGCGATTTGAACTCCAAAAAGTCCGAAGCACAATGGTAAAATCCAGATTAACGGAATAAAATAAAGACCCTGCCTCATGGAAGAAAGAAGGCTTGCCTGTTTTGCCATGCCCGTTGTCTGCAAAAGCATGTTTGTTCCAAAAATTACCGAATGGAGGGGCAGAAAAAGTCCCTGACATCTCATTGCAACGCGTCCCATCGCGATAACTTCCGGATCGTTTCTGAATGCCTGTATAATTTGAGGTGCAAAAAGTAAAACGATAATTGTAAAAATCGACATTACGCTTGTGGTAACTTTTATAAGGAACATGTAGGATGCGCGTACACGGTCGTAGCGTTTTGCGCCGTAGTTCATTCCGCAGACCGGCTGAAAGCCCTGCCCGAGCCCGATGGCAATGGACATGATGAACATAAATACGCGGTTTGTAATGCTCATTCCGGCAACAGCTGCGTCGGCACTGTGTGAAATAACGTCTGCTGCCATTCCTGCGGCGGCGAGTGCTCCGTATCTGGCGGCTGTAACGTTTAAAAAGATGGTGGAAACGCTTGCAAGCCCCTGACGCAAAAGTGACGGAAGACCCTGCTTAAAAATTTCCAGGTATACTTTTGGATTGTGGGAAAGATTTTTTGGAGAAAGGGTCGTGCTTGTTTTTCTGCGTAAAAACCAGGAAAGAAGAATCGAAAAACTTACAATCTGACTGATTAAGGTTGCGATTGCGGCACCGCTGATTCCGAGGTTAAAGACAAAGATAAAAATCGGGTCCAGAATAATATTCAGTATTCCGCCAAGAGTAAGGCCGACCATTGAAAAAGCAGCCTTTCCCTGGAATCTCAACTGGTTATTCATTACAAAGGAAGTGACCATAAATGGTGCGCCGAGAAGAATGAAGCGTGCATAGTCCCGGGCGTAGGGTGCAATTGTTACAGTCGCTCCGAGATGAGTTACAATCCACCCGTTGAATCTGACTCCAAGAATGGCAATTACTGTTCCTGTGACAAAGGCTGTGATAATTCCTGTTGAACAAAACTCGTCGGCACTTTTAATGTTGCGTGCTCCAAGCTTACGGCTTAAGATACTGCCGCTTCCCATTCCGACAGTAAAACCAAATGCCTGAATTATTGCCATGATGGAAAAGGTGATTCCCACAGCGCCGCTGGCAGAAGTTCCGAGCTTTGAGACAAAAAAGGTATCTGCCATATTGTAAATTGCCGTAACCATCATGCTGATTATTGTAGGAACAGCCATTTTGATGATGAGTGGGCCTACGCTTTTATTGAGCATGGCGTTGAGTGTATTATCCTGTAGGTCAGCAGTTGAATCAGACATGCCTAAATATTACATTTTTTTGGCACTAAAAAGCAATTGCGCACGTCCCCGATTTTTGATAAGGTATTATTACTCGCCGACTTAGCTCACCTGGTAGAGCAGCTCCCTCGTAACGAGCAGGTACTCAGTTCAAGTCTGGGAGTCGGCTAAAAGAAGGGGTTGTCCCAAAAGTATGGGACAGCCCCTTCTTTGTTTTAAACGTGCTGCTTGAACTGAGTAGCGGAGTGAGCGCCGAGCAGGGGCGAGGAAGAGGCGACAAGGATGTCGCCGGAAGAGAGCGTAGACGGGTCGGAACGAGCAACAGGAAGTTGCGACTGGAGACCCCAGTTCAAGTCTGGGAGTCGGCTAAAAGAAGGGGTTGTCCCAAAAGTATGGGACAGCCCCTTCTTTGTTTTAAACGTGCTGCTTGAACTGAGTAGCGGAGCGAGCGCCGAGCAAATCCTTTTTTAATGCCTGTCTGTTTTTATTCTGCAATCAAAAATATGGTGTATTTTCCAACAAATCATGTTATATTATAGGTGATGGGGGTAGCAATATGAGTGATGCACTTGCCGATGTTCAGAAACAGATTCTCGATTTCTCTATGGAAGAACAACTTTATTTGCTTGCTTACATTGCGAATAATGTAAACAAGAATAACCCTTCGACAAAATATCTTGCAAATAAAAAGAAATCATATTTTGGTGCACTAAAAAATAAAATCAATTATATTGCACCTGATTTTGATGAGCCTGTTGAAGATTTTGCGGAGTACATGTAATGAAATATTTACTTGATACGCATGCAATTCTTTGGTATGCACAAGGAAATACTGAGTTATCAGAAAAAGTACGTTCTCTAATGGAATCAGAAGACTGTTTTTATAGCATTGCCTCTCTTTGGGAAATTGCTATAAAACAGAAACTCGGCAAACTTAACGGCTCCCTTACCATTCCTGAACTTGATGAATTATGTAAAGAGGCTGGATTTATAAAAATACCTACCAGTTCTTCTCATATTGAGAAAACAAAGACTCTAGATTTTGTTCATCGAGATCCATTCGATAGGCTTCTTATTGCAATAGCTCAATCAGAGGGTTTTACGATTATTACAAGGGATACAATCATTCCTCAATATGATGTGAAGACTGTCTGGTAAAAAATGTTAAGCAAAATGTAAAGTGATTTAATTTTGCAAATGTTAAGTTCGAAATAAAGCCTTCAAATCACGCTAAATTGTGTTGATAAATCCGCAAAAACAAGGCTGTCCCATACTCCCGGGGCAGCCTTATTCCGTTTAAGGGGGGAATTACGCTTCGTCAACGATTTCTGCTGTCGGCGCGTTTTTCTTTACTGACTCGATGCCGTTTTTGCAGGCTGCGTTGTCTTTGTAGCCTTCTGATGTTGCGATAATCTGGCCGTTTCCTGCCTTGAGGCGGAAGCGAACTTCGCCTTTTTTATCCTTGTACATTTCGAACTTTGGATTTTTTTCTACTGTGTAATCAGCCTTTGTCTGATCTTCAATAACAGCAGTGCAGTTCTTCTTTACGCTCTCGATACCGTTCATAGCAGAAGCCTTTGAATTATATACTTCTGATGTTGCGATAACCTGTCCGTTGCCAGCACGAAGGTTGAACATAACACCTGTTTTAGCCTTTGAAATAACAAATTTTCCCATTCTTGTAACTCCTTTTGGATGTATTTTTATAATAACAATTATAATTCCAAAATTCGCTGCAAGCAAGGAATAAAAAATTTTTTAAGCAAAAAAGAGAAGTGTCCTTATCAGGCGCGGGAAGGATTGCCGCATCGAGTGCGGCAATGACAATGAGTGGTAGTGCGGCAATGGCAGTGGGTGTGAGTGCGGACTACTGGCGGATTACGGTTCTTGTATCAACAATACGCTTCATATCAAGGATGTTGTTTACGATGATATTGTTGTCGAAAATTTCAATTTTATGGCTTGTAGCAAAGCGGTTAACTTCGTCGCGGGTTGTTTCGATACTCAGACCAGCCCAGTGGGCAATATCCTGAATTGTAAGGTTAAAGCGTCGCTGTTTGTCGTTTGGATTTGCTGCAGGTGTCATTTCGTCAAACATACAGAATACGTCGGCGATACGGGCCTGAAGGTCACTGATTACAAGAATCTTGAACCTGCGTTTCTGGTCGTAAATTCGTTTACAGAAAAGCTTTAACAGAATAAGGGCAATCTGCGGGTTGCCCGTAATCAGAATTTCAAAGTTTGCCTTGTTGAATTCAAGGCACTGTACCGGACCGGCAGCAACACAGGTTGCAGAACGCGGCGAATTATCAAGAATTGCCATTTCACCGAAGAATTCACCTGGTTTGAGAATGTCCAGGTTTTTTTTCTGTCCGTTTACACATTTAACGAGCTGAACGTTTCCGCTCTGAATCAGATAGAAACTGTCACCCGGTTCAAATTCCGTGATGATTACCTGATCCCTTTCATATTTTTTGGCAAAGCGGCTGAATGCCGGAAGTTCAAACAATTTGAGCGCCT
>DLYJ01000094.1:714-3548 GCA_003447785.1 Treponema sp. | reverse complement strand
GCTTCAAGCGGTACAGGCAACATGAGATGGGATGTTCTCTATTCAACAAAGGATGACTTTTCTTCTCCTGTAACCATAGTACAGGGCGGTCAGGGAACTGCCATTGACCAGGACGGTGCAACAAGCGCAAAAGCCAATGATGTTCTTACAGAAGTAAAATCTGAACCTGACATGGGCGTTGATATTACAGGAAAAACCCTTACACTCCGCGTTTACCCTTACATGAAAACTGCGGATTCAAAAGGAAGCAACCGCCTTCTCATGACCGGCGACATCATTATTGAAGGAATCGTTCAGTAAAAAGCACCAGGGACTGGAGGGGCGCGAAGCGTTAAAACACAGGCAGCAGGCTTGTGTTTTAATGAAGCGCGAAGGGGAACCCAAACGAGCACGACAACGAGAGTGCTCGCGCAAGGCCCGGCCGGCTGTGCCGGGGTGCCCCCCTGTCCTTCCCGCACTATGTCCCCTTGTCATTCCCGTGCCCCGAAGGGGGAATCCCTTTAATATAGCTATTTTAAACTTGACTTATGGCTATTCTGCACATAAACTATTACTGTCACGAAAAAGCGTGCAGGAGGCAGCCATGAATACAGTTCCCGTATACGAAGCAAAAAACAAACTTCCCCTTTTTTTACACCAGGCCGAAGAGGACGGACCTGTTTTTATTTCACGACACAACCAGACTGTGGGCGTCCTTCTTTCCTATAATGACTACAATCGTATTATGTCCCGAACCAGAAAACGGACGATTCTGGACGCTGCCGCAGAATTCCGCAAAAAGGTTGACGGCACCCTCACTGATGAAGAAATCGACAGAATTTTTGATGTCAGGGATCATTCAACAGAAGGCACTAGCTGGGAAAATGACGTTTATAAAGGAGTTTTTGAATGATGACTGATGAATACAATGACGAAGAGCCTCATTACCTTCTGGATTCAAATATTGTTTCTGAGATAATTAAAACCAATCCGGATTTCAATGTCATTAAAAAAATTGCCGAGCATAACAGCGACTGTGCTATCTGTGCTCCATCCCTGCATGAACTTTTTTATGGCTATGAAAAGTTATCTGACGGAGCGTATAAGGAATTCCTCAAAAAATTTATAAACGATGATGTACGCCAAACTTTTAAAATAAAAGCATATTCAGAGAAGGCCTGCCTCATTCATGCCCGTATTCGTGCCAGTGCAGAAAAAAACGGCAGACCAGCTCCCTTTTCTGACAGCATGATAGCAGCTATTGCCCTTGCCAACCACATGGTCCTGGTTACCCGCAACACAAAGCACTTTGAAGCAATTCAGGAGGTAAGTGAGCTCCAGGTGGAAAACTGGTTTGAATAAACTTGCCCGAAAAATGACTCTCCGATGGAAAGATACATCAGTTTTTCTACCCGATACTTTTCCTTGAGTTTCATGAATTTACATATCTGAGAAAACTACAATATTTGTTGTAAATCTGATATAATACAGAGAGGAGGATTTGTTATGAATCAAAACGAATTAGATTCAACCTGTGGCCTTTCAGATGACGAACTGACAAAGCGCTTTATTGAAGCTGTAAGAATTGAAAATGAAATAAAAAAAGCCAAAGGAACTCCTATTTCCTGCTATGATGCGGCAACTAATTCTGCTTACCTGTTGTATTCCGATGGAACAAAAAAATATGTGCGCTCAAATTAAAAATCCAGAAACTCACAGGAATTAGTTTGTAACTAAAATTATTACCAGGCAATCGGCTTTGCAATTGGTTTTGCTCTCATGATGGTGCTTGATGTGGCCCTGGGCTAGGAATTAAAAGGATCTGGAATGGAAAAATTTGAATTGAATTCAAAATTTATGCTTCGTGCCCTTGAACTTGCAAAACTTGGAAGAGGCAGGACAAATCCAAACCCGATGGTTGGTGCCGTTATCGTTAAGGATGGCGTTATCATCGGAGAAGGCTTTCATAAAAAATACGGAAGCCTGCACGCAGAGCGGGAAGCAATTCTGGACTGCAAGCAGAAAGGAAATTCAACCGAAGGTGCAACTATTTATGTAACCCTTGAACCATGCTGCCACTACGGCAAACAGCCTCCGTGCACACAGGCAATTTTGGACGCAAAAATCGCCACAGTCGTTGTGGGCTCCCGCGATCCCAATCCCCTGGTAGCAGGTAAGGGAGTTAAGATTTTGCGGGAGGCAGGCGTTAATGTTGTGGAAGATTTTTTGCGTGATGAATGCGACAAGTTGAATTCCCTCTTTTTTAGCTATATAAGTTCTGGCTTGCCCTACGTTGCCTTAAAATATGCCATGACAATGGACGGAAAAATTGCCACTGTCACAGGTAAATCAAAATGGATAACAGATGAGCGTTCAAGAAGTTATGTTCATCAGATAAGAAGCCATTTTGGCGCCATCCTGTGCGGAATTAACACAGTGCTTGCCGACGACCCGCTTTTAACCTGCCGGCCGGACGATTTTAAAACTGTTGAATCCGACAGGAGCGACGAAGATTTTGACTTGCCGATTTATGAAAAAACTGCCCGCGTAATTTTAGACAGCGATTTAAAAATTCCACTTAAAAGCCGGATTGTAAAAACCGCATCTGAGACCCGGACGATTGTGGTCTGTGCAAAAAGAGGTGCGGAAAGCGGTGAAAATTCAATCAAAGAGTTTGAATCCAGAAAAAACGCCCTCAAAGAAAAGGGAGTTGAAGTTCTTGAAGTTGAATGCGTTGCCGGGGACGGGAAAAATTCAAAAAAAACTGACGCAGAACAGGTGCTCAGGCTTCTTGCCCAAAATGGAATTGACAGCGTGCTTGTTGAAGGCGGCGGCGAAGTGAATTTCAGCATGCT
>DLYJ01000094.1:0-600 GCA_003447785.1 Treponema sp. | reverse complement strand
GGCGCTGCAAAAGGACCTGTGATGGGCGAAGGCGTGCAGGAAGTTGCCGACGGATTTGAATTAAAAATTGAAAAACAGAAAAACTTTGACGGAGATATATTCCTCGAACTGGGAATTAAAGAGGCATAGAATGTTTACAGGAATCGTAGAAGAAACAGGAATCGTTGACGGACTTGAATTGAATTCAAATTCGGCTTTAATAAAAATCAGGGCAGAAAAAGTTCTTGAAGGAACAAAAACCGGCGACAGCATTGCGGTAAACGGAGTCTGCCTGACCGTAACAGACATTAAAGGTTCAACTTTTATAGCTGACGTAATGGCAGAAACCATGAGGCGCACAAATTTAGGTTCGCTCAAAAAAGGACAGAAAGTAAACCTTGAACGAGCCATGGCAGCCGATTGTAGGTTTGGCGGCCACATAGTAAGCGGTCACATCGACGGCACAGGCGTAATCAGCAAAATCCGGGACGAACAGAACGCAAAATGGATTTACATCAAGGCCCCTGCCGGCATCCTGCGCCTTATCGTACAAAAAGGTTCAATCGCAATCGACGGAATCAGTCTGACCGTAGCAGACCTTGACGACGAAAGTTTTGCAGT
>DLYJ01000181.1:1376-6565 GCA_003447785.1 Treponema sp. | reverse complement strand
GGAAAAGACTCTTCAATCAGCTGCATGGAATTCCAGTATAAATAAACGGGGCTAAAAATGAAAAAATTCAATTCAATTCTGATAATCACACTTATCGCATCCGCATCCTTTGCCTTTGACTGGCCCCAGAATGAAATCATGTCCGACACTTTTTCAGTGTATTTCGGCCAGCCCCGGGGCGAACTCTTAAGCACTTCCCTCGTATTTTCCGGCAGCGAAGAAATCAAGGCGGCAGAAAAAGGCCAGGTTACCTGTGTTTTAAGTGAACATGACGAAGACGACCTTTTTGAAAGCACTCTGGGAAATGCCGTAATCATTGCCCACGAAGACAATATGCTCACGGTTTACGCAAACCTTTCAAGCGAAGAACAGGATATGCGCTATGAATTAAAATCTGTGGAAAGCGGAACACCCCTTGGCAGCTGCGGAAACTCAGGCTGGCAGGAAGGAAACGCACTTCTTGAATTCCAGGTTGTAGACATCGGGGCAAAAACCTATGTAAACCCGCGAATTTTAATGCCAAGATTCGGAAATGAAACTCCGCTTTTTATAAGAAATGTCAGCGCGTTGAATTCAAAAGGCCAGAGCTTTGACCTGAATACACAGAAACACCTTCAGTCAGGCACCTACAAACTGTACATGGACCGCCAGTTAAACGCAACTCCATATAAAAGCACGGTTTTAATCAACGGAGCCGCAGTGGATTCAATTACTTACGATACACTGATTCAGCAGAAGGGCCGGATTTCAACTTCGGGCAAGAAAAGCTACACTTCAAAGCAGGTGTACCCGAACCTCAAGAGACAGCTTCTTGCAGAAGTTACGGTTCCGAAGGGACACAATAAAATTACGATTATCGTTGCAGACATTCTCGGAAAAGAAAAATCATTGACCTACACAATCGACGCCTTTTAGTCTGAATTTTCATAAGGTCTGAAAGCCCATAAGATTGCGAATTTGTACATTCAGTATTATAATTATATTTAATTATGGAACATAATATGATTACATCCGCTTCCGGCTGGCGAAAGGTTTTTGCCGAGTCAGGAGACGAGAACGATACAAACGGCGAAATCGGACAGGATAACCGTATCATTGCAGCCCTGGCAGCCGAGACCTTTGCCGAATACATTCTTTCAAAAAACAAATCCCCTTTTATCGCCCTGGGCATGGACACAAGACCGACAGGTCCAGCCATCGCAAACATAATGCTCCGTGTTTTTGACGCAAAAAAAGTTGCAGTTTCATACACAGGAATCATCGCATCCCCGGAAATCATGGCCTACTCTCACTCAGTAGACGCCTTTGTTTACATTTCAGCTTCCCACAACCCCATCGGCCACAACGGAATTAAATTCGGGCTTAATGACGGCGGAGTCCTGAATGGTGAAGAAAACGCAAAACTCGTTGCAGTATTTGAACAGAAATGTCACAGCCCGGACGCTTATGAACACGCAAAAAACCTTATCGAAGGTGCTTCTGACATCGATCTGGACTGGGTTTTTGCAGAAAGTATCGCTTCAAAACGAACTTCACTTACAGTATACAGAAACTTTGCCAAGGAAGTAATTTCCGGCACTGATTATATTCCAAAACAGAATGCTTTCTTTGCCCGTTTAAGACAGGCAATAATTTCAAATCCGATTTCCATCATCTGCGACATGAACGGTTCGGCACGCACAATGTCCATCGATTCAACCTTCCTCAATGAATGCGGCATAACCTTCAACACAATTTACGGAAAGCCGGGTCAGATTGCACACGGCATCATTCCGGAACCGGAAAACTTAATCTGGTGTGCAAAAGAAATGGAAAACCGCCATGCTCACGGCGACAAGCACTGTATCCTGGGCTACATGCCTGACTGTGACGGTGACCGGGGAAACATCGTTTACTGGGACGAAGTTGAAGAAAAGGCAAAGGTTTTAAAAGCACAGGAAGTATTTGCACTTTCCGTTCTTTCAGAAGTTGCATTCAGCGTATACTCGGCTGCTCCGTCAGAAGTGCACGGGCTTGTAAACAAGGCACAGCAGCTTTTACAGCAGCAGAACCTTAACAGAATCGCTGTCGCTGTAAACGGACCGACCTCAATGCGCATCGACGAAATTGCAGAAAGTTTCGGCGCAAAAGTTTTCCGTGCAGAAGTGGGCGAAGCAAACGTAGTAAACCTTGCCCGGGAAAAGCGCGCAGAAGGATATGAAGTGCGGATTCTAGGCGAAGGCTCAAACGGAGGCAACATTACTCATCCGTCTGCAGTCCGTGACCCGATCTGTACGATTTTTGCCCTTGTAAAACTCCTTGCACTGCGCGACGAAACAATCGCCGGCACCGAACACAAGGGGCTTTTCCACCTGTGGTGCGATGCAAGCGGACAGAGCGACAGATACAAGGAAGACTTTACCCTGCGGGATATAATTCAGACACTGCCAAAGTACACAACTACAGGCGTAAGCGAAAAACGCGCCGTCCTTCACATTAAGACAGAGTCACACGCAAAACTCAAGGCAAACTTTCAGAAGATTTTTGAACGGGAATGGGCTAAAAAGAAAGACAGTTTTGCAGGACGCTGCGGAATCTTCTCTTACGAAGCCGTCATCACAAACGGAACAAAAGAAACCCGCAATGTGGATGATTATTCAAAAAGCGGCAAAGGCGGACTCAAAATCATATTCAAGGATAAAGAAGGTTCACCCCTTGCCTTTATTTGGATGCGCGGCAGCGGAACGGAACCTGTATTCCGCATCATGTGTGATGTAAAAGGTGACAATCCCCAGCAGGAAGCAGAACTTCTGCAATGGGAAACAAATATGCTCTTGGAAGCAGACAAAATTTAACAAAATTTAAAAGGAGACATATATGGAAAAATCAGAAATTTTGGCTCGTGCAAAAAAATACATTGCCGACGAAAAAGATGAACGTTTTAGAAAAGAAGTAGAAGACCTCGTTGCAAAAGAGGATATGAAAGAACTTGAAGACCGTTTTTACCAGACTCTTGAATTCGGTACAGGCGGTTTGCGCGGTGTAATGGGCGGCGGTACAAACCGAATGAACACTCTGGAAATCAACCTGGCAACCCAGGGACTTGCAAATTACGTACTTAAAGCATTCCCGGAAAAAGCAAAGGACGGAACACTGAGCGCAGTTGTAGCATACGACAGCCGCAAAAACTCAGACGTATTTGCTGAAGCAACAGCACTGATTCTCGCCGCAAACGGAATCAAGGCATATCTGTTTACAGGACTCCGTCCAACTCCTGAACTTTCATTTGCAATCAAAACCCTGGGAGCACAGACCGGTGTTGTAGTTACAGCAAGCCACAACCCTCCCCAGTACAACGGTTACAAGGCATACTGGGACAACGGTGCTCAGGTTATTGAACCCCACGACGTAGGAATCATCAATGAAGTTAACGCCGTAAAAGAAGTTAAAACAATTTCAAAGGACGAAGCATTAAAGTCAGGCAAACTGGTTTTAATTGACAAAGAAATCGATGAAAAATACTGGGCAATGTGTAAGGCTCAGCTCTTCCGCCCTGACCTGATTAAAGCAAAGGCAGGTTCGGTAAAAATCGTTTACACTCCGCTCCACGGAACAGGTGCAATGCACGTAGAAAAAGTTCTGGGAGACCTGGGACTCAAGGTAATCACAGTTCCACAGCAGAGAGAACCTGACGGAGCCTTCCCTACAGTTGAAAAACCAAATCCGGAAGAAGCACCTGCACTCAAGCTCGCAGTTGAACTGGGAGCAAAAGAAAAGGCAGACTGTGTAATGGCAACAGACCCTGACGCAGACCGCTTTGGAACAGCCTTCCCTGACAAGGACGGAAACTTCGTTCTGGTTTCAGGAAACCAGATGGGCGCCCTTCTCTGCGAATATGTACTTTTAAGCCGCAAGGAACTGGGTACAATGCCGTCAAATCCTGCAGCAATCCGCTCAATCGTAACATCACCTTTCACAGACTACATCTGTAAAAAATACGGTGTTAAAATGCACGAATGTCTGACTGGATTCAAATGGATTGCAGCCGTAGAAGATGAATTTGAAAAGGACAAAAGCGAAAACTATGTATTCGGGCTGGAAGAAAGCTACGGATACAAGGTTGAAAAAGAAGTTATGGACAAGGACGGTGTTTCAGCCGCTGCAATGTGTGCAGAAATGACCTTGTACTGGGCTTCTAAGGGCAAGTCAATTCTTGAACACCTTTCTGATATGTGGAAAGAATACGGTTACTTTGAAGACCGCGCAATCAGCCAAAACTTTCCGGGTTCTGCCGGAAAAGAAGTAATGGCAGGAATTATGACAAAACTCAGAAACGAAGGTCTTAAAACTCTCGGCGGCAAAAAGGTTCTTGAAATCAGGGACATCGGAACAAGCGTAAGCTATGATCCTGCAAATCCGTCAGTTAAAAAGCCGATTGCTCTTCCAAAGTCAAACGTTCTTCAGTTTGTACTGGAAGGCGGAACAATCGTTTCAGCCCGTCCAAGCGGAACAGAACCAAAAATCAAGTTCTACATCAACGCCAGAACAGAAGTTGGCGGGGCAAAGTGCGATGGATGTCTTGCATCAGCAAAGGCTGACAGTGCAAAAGTTTGTGACGCAATCACCGCTGACATTCAGAACGTACTCAAAAACGCATAATTTCAGGAAAAACTGATGGCAAACGCAACAATAAGACTTGTCACCTCACACAGGCGAATCGTAGATTTGTACAACAACGGGGCAGTCTTATGTGCGTTTGACACGGAAACTACAGGCATCAATCCCCTTCACTGCTGTGTAATCGAGATTGGTGCCGTTAAATTCAACAAAAACGGAATCATTGACAGGTTTTCCACACTGATTAAACCTTACTACGAGATTCCGGAAGAAATTACAAAACTGACAGGAATTTCACCGGATATGGTCTTGAGCTGCCCTACCGCCGGAACAATCATTCCACAGTTCAGGGAGTTTTGCAAAGACACAATTCTTCTGGCACACAACGCACAGTTCGATGTGCGTTTTATCGACATGGAATGTGAACGCCTGGGCTACCGTCCTCTATTAAATCCCGTCATCGATACACTGCGCATGAGCCGCATACTTTTACCGGACAATACTTCATGGAAGCAGACAAGCCTTGCTTCCCAGTTCAACATCGATACAGGACACGCACACCGCGCCGCAGACGATGCAAATGTCTGCATGCA
>DLYJ01000181.1:0-1246 GCA_003447785.1 Treponema sp. | reverse complement strand
AATAATTTAGCCTCTCGGTGCTTTTGCAGGATCGATTGGAAGTCCGTTCTGGAAAACCATCAGACTTATCTGAGGCTTTGAAGAATAACTGTCGATTCCTGCAGTTCCAATCTGACTCTTAAAATCAATGTATTCGCCCTTGCTTACCAGAACCTTGCCGAGCCCCGTATACGCATAAATGTGACCGGTCTTGCTCTGGATAAACACCACATTTCCAAAACCGCGGTACATTCCGCTGAACATAACTGTTCCGGATTTAATTGCGCTTACGGCTTCGTCCTTTTTTGCGCTCAGGCTTACCCCACTTACCTTTCCGTTTACATAAGTTACGCTTGGTTTATCAACAGGCCATACAAGAGAAGAATCTCCCTTTTTATTTGAATAATTATGAACGTCGATTACAGGAGTTGTCACCGTAGCGCCCTTTGCAGTCGGGTTATTGCCGGTATTTGAATTATCTTTTTTAGTTGATGCAACAACGGTCTTTACAGGAACCTTAACTTTCTGCCCTGCTTTAAGACCTGTGTTTGCGTCCGCATTGTTCAGGGCGTACAGTTCCTTTACGTTAACCGAGTACAGGCGCGAAATTGCGTACCATGTGTCACCTTTTTTAACAGTGTACCATCCGCTTTCAGGGACAGGGTTTGATGCGGCGGTTGCCGTTGAAACAGGCAGGGATGGTTTAGCCGCTTCTTCTCCTGTTGGAATTACAAGCTTTTGTCCGACTTTAATATCGCTTCCGCCGATTTTGTTGGCGTCGCAAATAGCCTGTACGCTGCTGCCGTATTTTTTACTGATTGAATACAATGTGTCGCCCTTTGCAACTACGTGAGTAGTATCACAAAAGAGTGCGGCAGGAATCACAGAAAGAGTCGTAATTACTATAAATCTTCTGGCAATGTTAAAAAAAGATAGTTTCATACTTTAATTATTTTCGGCAGAAAACCAGCGTGCTATTAGAGTTATTTGATTTTTTAATGGGGATAAAATGCACCTTATTCGCTGACTATGTCGTCAAAGATTTTACGGATTTCTATTCCGTTGATTACCTGACCATACTTGTAGCCGTTGAGCGTATTTACTTTTCCTGAGCGCAGGTGTTCACTTGTAATACCGTACTTAATCGAACTGTCTGCTTCGATTAAGGCTGAAAGATGGTCTGCAAGGCGGACTGTTCTTCCGTCAACCGGATTATATTCATCTGAGTTGTATTTTGAATTCAAATCGTTCCAGTCAACAACCCGTG
>DLYJ01000114.1:3934-5290 GCA_003447785.1 Treponema sp. | reverse complement strand
AGCTTGAGCATTGCACAAACTGCTTTAACTGTTGCAGGGTTTGAAAGTTCAAGTTCAAGGCGGAGTGCGAAGGTATTTGGCTTTTTTGAATTGGTAAGGCTTCCGCACAGGGAGGTTAAGCCCATGTCAGAAACTCTTCCCAGAAAGAGCGAAACAAAACCTGCAGGATTTTTTGAATAAAATTTAATCTCATTCTGAGGACAGTCCGTTAAAAAGTTGTATAGGTCTTCTGAAATGTTATGAGTTTTACTGCCATCAGGATTATCTGAGAGAACCTTAATCTGCCCTTCGTATCGGACAAGCATGGATTCAAGATTTTGAGAAACGCCGAGAATTGAATTATCCGGACTTGTTACCTGAATCTTTTGTCTTGAATTATCATAGACCGGATACGGGACTAAAGTCCGTGTTGAAGTCTTTGGCGTAAAGCCGTTCTTTTCTGAAAGAGCAGATTTAATTCCGATGGAAGGATAAGAGCCTTTAAGAGCAATCTGATAAGAAGAATTATCATTTACAGTTGAAACTGCCACATTCTGAGTACGGCTGATTACCTTACCTGCATCATCGCGGCTAACACCTGCAAGCTGTTCAAAAGCATATGTAAGGAATTCCTGGTTGGATTCCACCGGAATATATATAAGCATTGGAGAATCAGGATCGATTAAATCCAGACTCTCCACATCGCTTACCTGTGGCGCACTCTTACATGAAAATAAAAGAGTAAAAAATAAAATAGCCTGTGCCAGGAAAAAGTTTCTGGCACAGAAAATTCTAGATTTTTTCAATGGCAAAACTCCACTGTTTGTCGTCTGCATCGATTGTAGCAGGAGCCTTGATTGATTCAACCCATTCCTGTTTCTTTGTAAGGGTTGAATTGCTGATCAATTCTCCAAACATCAAGAATGCGGACTTTAAGTCATCATCTCCGGTAACCTGGAGACTGATACTGTCAAGAACTGTAAGTCCCTTCTCTTTACGAAGGTTCTGGATACCGCGGATAAGGTCGCGGACATAACCTTCTTTTTTGAGTTCGTCAGTTACTTTTGTATCAAGACCGATTGTGATTGTACCGTCATTCAAAACCTTGAGGTTTTCTTTTTCAGTACGTTCAACAATAATCTTTTCTGAATTAAGTTCAACTTTCTGACCTTCAACATCGATGGTAACAACCTTGCCGCTCAGGATGTCAGAGATTTTGCTTCCGTCAAGGGAAGCGATAACACCGGCGGCAACCTTCATCTTAGGACCCAGCTCCTTACCCAGAGTGCGGAAGTTTGCTTTTGCAGAATAAGAAACAAGTTCGTCTTCCCGTTCGTGGAAGATAACTTTTTTAACGTTAAGTTCTTCTGCAATTGT
>DLYJ01000114.1:2899-3890 GCA_003447785.1 Treponema sp. | reverse complement strand
TCCTGCATGTTTTCGAGAACCTTGCGTTCTGCGGCATCCCGGGTAACAAGTTCTGCGGCAGCAAGGGGCTGACGGTTTTTGAGGTTGAACTGGTTGCGGAGGCTGTGTCCCATTGAAACGGCTTTCTGTACAACTGCCATCTTGAATTCAAGTTCTTCGTCGCGAACCTTACTGTTGTATTTAGGGAAGTCGCAGAGGTGAACTGACATTTTGTCGTTGTCCAGTTTGAGGTTCTGCCACAATTCTTCTGCAAGGAACGGAATAAATGGTGCTGCACAAAGGGAGAATGTCTTTAATGCGCAGTACAATGATTCAAATGCCTGGATTTTATCCTGTCTGTCATTGTCCTTTGCAAAGCGTTTGCGGGAACGGCGGATATACCAGTTATTGAGCTGATCGATAAAGTTTACAAGCGGGTCAATTGCTGAACTCAAATCGTAATCATCCAGGGCGCTGGAAATATCCTGAATCATCTTCTGGCTTACAGACATAATCCATCTGTCCATAGGGTTTGCAGGAAGTTCTTTATCGAATGCATGACCTGTGCAGACATAGCCGTCGAGGTTTGCATAGCTGATAAAGAAGTTATAGCCTGACCAGAGAGGAATGATAATATTCTTGAGTACTTCCCGGACACCGTTGTCGCTGTAGCGAAGGTCGTCTGCCTTTACAACTGCCGAGTGTGTAAGGAAGAGACGGATTGCATCGGCACCAAACTTATTGATTGCTTCTACAGGGTCCGTGTAGTTCTTCAGAGACTTTGACATTTTGCGTCCGTCTTCGGCAAGAACGAGACCGTTTACGATACAATTCTTGAATGCAGGCTTGTCAAAAAGTTCTGCGGCAAGAATTGTAAGTGTGTAGAACCATCCGCGGGTCTGATCCAGACCTTCGGAAATAAAGTCTGCCGGGAAGTGTTTTTCAAAATAATCTTTGTTTTCAAACGGATAATGGTTCTGTGCGTATGGCATGGAACCAGATTCAAACCAGC
>DLYJ01000114.1:0-2851 GCA_003447785.1 Treponema sp. | reverse complement strand
GATTCAAACCAGCAGTCAAATACTTCAGGAATACGGTGCATTGTGCCGCCGCATTTACATTTGATTGTTACTTTGTCTACAAACTGCTTGTGAAGGTCCTGCAAGTCTACTCCGCTCTTTTCCTTGAGTTCTGCGCGGCTTCCGATACAGATTTTTTCTCCGCAGTCATCACATCTCCAGATTGGAATCGGGTTACCCCAGTAACGGTTACGGCTGATTGCCCAGTCGCGGCTGCCTGCGAGCCATTTACCGAAACGGCCTTCCTTGATGTGGGCAGGCTGCCATTTAATCTGGCTGTTTGCCTTTAAAAGTGCGTCGTGCTGGTCAGCTACCTTTACAAACCATGAACCGATTCCGCGGTAGATAAGGGGTGAACCACATCTCCAGCAGTGCGGGTACTGGTGCTTTACAGCTTCTTTTTTTACAAGTTTACCCTCTTTCTTGAGGCGGTCCATAATGTCTTTATCAGCGTCTTTTACAAATACGCCCTGGTAATCAGAAACTTCTTTGGTAAAGCGGCATTCAGCATCAATCGGTTCAACAAAAGGAACTCCTGAACCTGCAAATACCTTGCTGTCGTCTTCACCGAAGGCAGGTGCAATATGAACGATACCTGTACCGTCTTCTGTAGAAACGTAGTCTGCATTGAACATACGGAATGCACCCCGTTCACATTTCTGGCCTGATTCCTTTTCGCACGCTGCAGCGTCCTTAAGATGTGCAAAGTACGGGAACAGAGGTTCGTATTCGGCACCGATGAATTCCTTACCAAAGTGTTTCCAGATAATCTGGTAGTCTTCGGCATTTTTGTAGTAAGAAGAAAGACGGCTTTCTGCGAGAATGTAGAAATCACCGCTTTCTTTATCAAGAATCTTTACATATTCAATTTCCGGACCCATACAGAGACCGAGGTTTGAAGGCAGTGTCCATGGAGTTGTTGTCCATGCGAGGAAGTAAGTTTTGCCGTTTGTAAGGTCAGGGTCCTTTACACCGTCAGGGGCCTTTGTTACCTTAAAGCGGATTGTAACGGCCGGGTCCTGTTTTTCTTTATACCCCTGTGCAAGTTCATGAGTTGAAAGAACTGTAGCACAACGAGGACAGTACGGAAGGATGTATTTGCCTTCGTAGATGAGACCTTTGTCCCAGAGGGATTTTGCAACCCACCAGATGGTTTCCATAAAGTCAGGGTTCATTGTCTTGTAGTCGTTGTCAAAATCAACCCAGCGGCCCATACGTGTGATTGTCTTGCGCCATTCACTTGTGTATTTGAGAACTGAAGCACGGCATTTTTCGTTGAAGTTTGCAACACCGTAAGCTTCGATTTCGTGTTTTGAGTTAATGCCCAGTTCTTTTTCGATAAGGTTTTCTACCGGAAGACCGTGACAGTCCCATCCGAAGCGGCGTTCAACACGCTTGCCTTTCATTGTCTGATAGCGTGGAATAATATCTTTGATTGTTGAAGGAATAAAATGTCCAAAGTGTGGAAGTCCTGTTGCAAACGGTGGTCCGTCAAAGAAAATAAATTCTTCGGCACCTGAACGCTGGTCAACAGACTTTTTAAATACATCGTTTTTTTCCCAGAATTTTAGGATTTCTTCTTCCTGCTTAGGAAAATCTGGTTTTGGATCAACTGGAGTATACACAATAGCCCTCTTATAAACAAAGCGGAAAGCCTTATAAAACAAGGAATTTCCGGCAAATTAAATTTAATCTATTATAGCGCAAAAATGGTCTTTTGTTCTATGGGTACGGGCAAAAATTACTTATGAATATCCAGGTTACGGCGGTTCCAGGTGTAGGGATTGTACTTTTCCAAATCGCTGATTTCCTTCCAGTGAAAGTTGATGTTTGAAGGAGGAAAAGGAGGTTTCTGAGGCGGATGGCGGCGCTGATTGTTAAGTTCAACTGCCTTGAGAAGGCCCTCTTTTGTATTTGAGCCCGGAACTTTTATAAGATAGGGTTCATCTGTTGTATAAATTATCCGGTCTTCGTCAAAGGTAAACGCAGTTTCGTCAAAGGACGATTTTGTCATGTTGCGGATTTTTAAGCTTCGTCCCGTGGTACAGGTAAAAAGGCGGTTTGCGGTAAGAATAAACTTATCAACGTAAAAAATTGAATTTCCGTCAGAAAATTCTGCCTGTTCGGAAGTTAAATCCATGTCCGAAGGCCAGTAACGGATGTGATAAAGTGAATTTCCGTTTACATAATAGGATAAAAGTTCTTTTTTCTGGGCAAGGGGCGAAATCGTAATTCCGGAAGATACACCCGTATCAATGAGGAAATAGCCCGGATTAGCCTCAGGATCGATTGAATTTTTACGGATGAAGAAATTCAAATAAAGTTTGTCACCGATTATTGCTACGGGAAAATATGTAAATTCCTTTTGACCCGGATATCGTATTGCAATTTCATAGGCCCCTGAGTTTTTATTTTTGTTTTCTCCAAGGGTGCGGTACTGGATTTCCATGTTGAAGGCGGTTCTGTTTGTTGTGTCGTTATTGTCCCGGCTGGTAAGCTGCGCATACTGCTCGCTTTCTGCGGCACGGTCATCATACCACTTGTAAAAAACCCGCAGAACGCAGTTAAAGGAGGTTTCGTCGCCTGAAAAGTAAATCAGGCGGGATTCACCCTGCCAGATTCCCTGTAAAAGCTGAGGGACCCTGGTTGAAAAAACATATTTGTCTTCTTCAGCTTCTGTGACAACGGAAGAGCCTACAGTATTCTGGGGAAAGGCAGAAAAGAAAAAAGAGAATAAGATAAAGACAAAAAAATGCTTTTTCATATTCTTTTATTATCGCAGATAATCCGGATTTTTTCCACCTAGTTCATTTTATAGTTCATTTATAAGTTA
>DLYJ01000046.1:9201-12537 GCA_003447785.1 Treponema sp. | reverse complement strand
CTGACCTTACAAAAGATGATATTGCTGAATACACAGGCGAAAATAAAACCATAAAGCCCGTTACCGTTGCAACCTACCAGATTTTAACATGGAGGCCGGACAAAGACGGTCCGTATCCACACTTTTCACTTTTCCGCGACTACAACTGGGGACTTATTATTTATGATGAAGTCCACATGCTACCGGCTCCCGTATTCAGGGTGGCTGCAGAAATCCAGGCAATACGGCGCGTAGGCCTTACTGCAACACTGGTTCGTGAAGACGGAATGGAAGGAAACGTGTTCAGTCTCGTAGGTCCAAAGCGCTTTGATGTGCCGTGGAAAGACCTTGAGTCCTCAGGCTGGATTGCACATGCTGAGTGTGTTGAAATCCGAATCGATTTGAGCGACGAAGACCAGCTCAACTACGCAGTTGCCGAACCGCGGAAAAAACACAGAATCGCAAGCGAAAACCCGAAGAAGATTGAGATTGTCAAAAAACTTATTGAACAGAACCCAGATGACAAAATTCTCGTAATCGGTCAGTACATCGACCAGCTGAATGTGATTTCACAGGAGCTGGGCGCAAGCATAATCACCGGAAAAACCCCAAACGAAGAACGGGACAGGATTTTTAATGATTTCAGAAGCGGGGCAATCAGAGTTCTCGTAGTTTCCAAAGTTGCTAACTTTGCAATAGATTTGCCGGACGCAAGCATGGCAATTCAGGTGAGCGGAACTTTCGGAAGCCGCCAGGAAGAAGCACAGCGCCTGGGACGCATCCTTCGTCCAAAAGAGCGCAACAGCCGCTTTTACACAATTATTACACGAAACACCGTGGAAGAAGATTTTGGTTCAAACCGCCAGAAGTTTCTGGCCGAGCAGGGTTACAGTTACAGGGCACTGCGCTGCACTACCACAGACCTTGCTGAGCTTTCAGGAGAGCGTCAATGATTAATTCGGATGAGCGCGTAAAAAAAATTATTGACTGGCGCGAAAGTTTTGTTACGCTTCCTGATTCTCATTTTTTTGAATTAATCCGGATGTACCTGGGCGAAATTCATTCTCCCTTCAACAAGCAGAACCTTGTGCAGGATCTGGGAGCATTTCTGGGCCGCGAAGAAAGCAAAAAGACAATAATCAAACTTTTGAGCAGACACGACCTGGAAGTTCTTACCGCAGTTTATCTGATTCCTGACGCAACAAACGAAAAACTCGCTGCATTTTTTGACGGTACCCTCAACTTTGCCGCTCTGTACGAGCGCCTGCTGAACCTTGAAGAACGCCTTTTAATTTACCGCCACATTCCAAAAAATTCGGTAAAGACAGTAATCAGCATAAACCCGGTTCTGGAAGATTTGTTAAAACCCTATCTTAAAGTTTCCAATCTTCTGCCGCCGGTTGAACTTGCCCACCGGCTTTATAACTCAGGCTTTACTCTCAGCGCAGACGTGATTGCGGCCTTTGTAAACTATATCAATTTAAATCCGGCCCTTTGCAAGGCAGATTATTCAATTAAAAAACGCGACCTTGAAAAACTTTCGGACATTTTTAAAACCGAAAATGGGGAATTTTTTAATCTGCTCATAAAGGCCTTTGTAAACCTGTCTCTCGTCAAAGACAGTCCCCGGGGAATTCAAATGGATTTTCCGCGCCTGAGCGCATTTGCCTCCCTGGACAGCCGGATCCAGCTTGCCTACCTGACATTGGCGACCCATACAAGACTGAGCCGCTCATACCTTGTAAAGTACGCAAAACTTCTCCTGGACGCACTTAATTCAATCAAAAAGGACGGCTTTACAAAAATAAGCTTTATCCGTAACGCCTTTTTGCTCAGCCAGAAAAAGGACTCGCCGCTGCAGAGTGCGCCAGCCGGTGGCGGAAGCGGACGGTTTGCCGCAATGCTTGCCCGTGCACAGCAGGAAGAACAGAACTCAGACGGTGGGGACAGGGAAATCAGCGCCGGGGATTTTTCAATTATTGAATGTGTATTTGATGCGGCCTGTGCATTCGGGCTTTTGGGCGAGAGCGGAATCGGCACTGACGGCGAAAAACTCTTTGTAAAGGGAAACGCCCTTACCCTTGCAGAACAGATGGAAAGCCATCCGGGACAGGTTCAGAAGGCGATGAGCATTGACGGCGGCTTTAACGTGCTGATTTTTCCGGGGCTCAAATTGAATTCACTCCTTGAATTAATGGATTTTGTTGAACTTAAAAACTTTGACACTGCCGCAAGTTTTGAACTTAACAAAAAGTCCGTAATGTTTGCCTTTGACAAAGGACTTTCGGCAGGCGATATTTATTCAACAATTCAAAAATACAGCACATATCAGATTCCTGAAAACGTAAAAATGTCGCTGGATGACTGGGCTTCTTCCTACATGTCGGCCGAACTTTTTAACGGAATCGTTCTGTGTGTGGACAGGGCAAAGGCAAATCTGATTCAAAACAATCCCGCGGCAAAGGCCCATATCTGGAAAACCTTTGCGCCTGGCGTCTTTATGCTGGACACCCGGGACGAAGCAGAAGCAGTTCAAATCCTTAAATCCGCAGGAATTGAATACAACTCCACGGTCAAAACTGCGCCTCAAAAAATCGAAGGCTCTGCCTTTCCCTCATTTGCCGTGCCGAAAACTCCGGTTGAGACTACAGAAATCCCTGAGGAAACGGAAGTTCAGCTTTCAAGCGATGAGGAGCGCCGCGCTCATTTTGAGTCAATGCGCGCCCAGCTTGCAAAACTTACAGTCAACCCGGAACAGCGGGAAGGACTTCTCCTGCGCATAAACCGCAAAATCGTTTTAAGTCAGTCCCAGTTGAATGCAGAAAGCGTAAAAAACGAAACCATCGAAGCAGGGGGAATGGACTACCAGGGCAAAATCCACGTAGCCGAAAGCGCAATTCCCCTCAACATGATGCTCGAACTTGAATACGACGACAAAAATTCCCCGTCGGGAAAAACTGTCCTTGTGGGCACGCCTCTTTCCATCGAAAAAAATCCCATGGACACAATCGTTCACATCGTTGTGGAGCCTGAGCACGTTGAACGCACTCTTTCCCTGGGCGCTGCAAGCAACGTCAAACGCATCCGCGGCGGAATATTGCGCTAGTGAAGTCTTAACACAAAGTTCAATATCTGTTACTGTGTATAAGAACAGGATTGAACTATTGAACTATGATTACTGGAATTCTTATTGAAGGTTTAATTTACGGAATTATGGTACTCGGCGTGTTTATGACATTCCGCGTGCTTAATTTCTGCGATATGACGGTTGACGGCGCTTTTCCTATGGGCGCCTGTGTTCTTGCGGCCTGCCTTACCCAAGGCATTTCTCCTGCCCTTGCACTTCTGATTGCTTTT
>DLYJ01000046.1:0-9077 GCA_003447785.1 Treponema sp. | reverse complement strand
GACCTGCTTGCCGGAATTCTGATGATGACCATGCTTTATTCGGTTAACCTCAGAATCATGTCAAACAAGGCAAACGTTTCCCTCCTTCGCGTTCAGACTGTTTTTTCCAGCCTCAAAGATATTTTTCCTGCAGCATGGGGTGACTGGTCTGTGGTAATTTTCATGACAGTCTTTGTCGTTATCCTTATGCTTCTGCTCAACCTCTTTTTTATCACAGACTTTGGTTTAACCATGGGCGCTCTGGGAAGCAACCCTCAGATGGTAATCAGCCAGGGCGTTGACCCGCGTTTTGTACGAGGGGCTGGCATTTGTCTCGGCGACGGTCTTGCCGCTTTGAGCGGTGCAATGTTTGCAATGCGCGCAGGTTTTGCCGATGTGGGAAGCGGAACCGGTGTTGTAGTTTCAGGGCTTGCGTCCCTCATGCTGGGTGAATTCATCATCAAATCCAATAAAATCCACTGGCAGACCCTTCGTGTAATTCTTGGTTCAATTCTGTACCGGACCCTGATGCTCATTGCACGCCGTTACGGCTACACAATCGGAATGAATAGCAACGACCTCAAGCTTATAACAGGAATTCTCATTATTATCTGTTTAATCATTTCAAAGACTGACGTGGTCGCTTACTTTAAGGAACATATGAAACGCCCGCCTGTTGAAGGAGCCGTAAATGCTTAAACTTCAGAATATTGGAATTACTTTTAACGCCCACACTCCGGACGAAAATCACGCTCTTTCCGGAATCAATCTCGATATCAAAAAAGGCGACTTTATCACTGTAATCGGTTCCAACGGTGCCGGTAAATCAACCCTTTACAACGTTATCGCAGGAACTTTAAAACCTACGGCCGGTCAGATTCTGCTAGATAAAGACGAAAACGGACAGGAACGCAACGTAACAAACGATCCTGAATTCAAAAGGGCACGCTACATCGGCCGTATCTTCCAGAACCCGCTTCTTGGAACTGCAGGAAAAATGCGTCTGGAAGACAATATGATGATCTGTTATAAAAAGGGCTTCAAGGGATTAAAAATTTCCCTCAACAATAAAATGCGCGCCCTCTTCAGGGAGCAGCTCAAGGCGCTCAACATGGGCCTTGAAGACCGCCTCAACGACAACGTTGACCAGTTTTCAGGCGGACAGCGCCAGGCTCTTACACTTTTGATGGCTGTGATGAGCAGACCGTCACTTCTTCTCCTTGATGAACACACGGCGGCCCTTGACCCTACAAACGCCTCAATCGTAATGGACCTGACCCTCCGCTTTACAAAGGAACTGGGCCTTACAACAATGATGGTTACCCACAACATGCAGCACGCCCTTGATTACGGCAACCGTCTTCTGATGATGGACAAGGGCAGAATTATCCTGGACATCAGCGGCGAAGAAAAATCCAGACTTACGATGGACGACCTTGTTGCACAGTTCAGGAAGATAAAAGTTGCCAACGACCAGATTTTGCTACAGTAGGTAAAATTTCATTAACTAGAAATTTCTGCTTGACAATTTGTTTCTACATATAGTAACATTTAAGTAACACAGCGCGGAATTGAATCCGCATGGAGGTACTTAATGAAAGTTTCAAAAATCGTTCTTGCCCTTGCAGCCGCTGCTTTAGTTTTTGGCACAACAGGCTGTTCAAAAAAGAAGGGCGCAGGTGACAAAAAAGTTAAAATCGGTATTGCCAAGATTGTTCAGCACGTTGCACTTGATGCAGTTGAACAGGGCGTAATCGATGTATTGAAAGAAAACGGCGTTGAGGCTGAATATGATCTTCAGAACGCAAACGGCGACGTAAACACAGCTTCACAGATTGCTGACAAATACCGTGACGAAGGCGTAGATGTTGCTGTAGGTATCGCAACACCGGTTGCTCTCGCTCTGGCACAGTCAATCAAAGACATTCCTGTTGTATTTGGAACAGTAACTGATCCCCTGGGAGCAGGTCTCGTTACAACTCTTGAACACGGCGAAGGCAATGTTACAGGTATGAGCGATGCAATTCCAACTGCACAGCATATTGAATTGTTCAAGAAGATTGCCGGAATCAAAACTCTCGGTTACATCTATACTTCAAACGAAGCAAACTCAGTTTCTTCCCTGGCACTTGTTCAGGATGCATGTAAAGAGCTTGGAATTGAACTTGTAACTCAGTCAATTACAAATTCAAGCGAAGTAAAACAGGCAGCAGAAACTATCGTAGACCGCGTTGACGGAATCTACCTTACAACTGACAACACAGTATTCAGTGCACTTTCAAGCCTTATCGAAGTATTCAACAAGGCTAAAAAGCCGATCTTCTCAGGCGACGTAACAGGTGCCCAGAACGGCGGCTGTTTTATGGCAAACGGCTTTAACTACTACAAGGCTGGCCGTGCAACAGGCGAAATGGTTCTCAAAATCCTGAACGGAACAGCTCCTTCAGAAATCCCTGTACGCTTTATGACAGAACCAAGCGACAGCGACCTTCTGTTTGACCTTGACGTTGCAAAAGACTGCGGTATCACAATTCCACAGGAATATCTGGACGCAGCAAACATGATTTTCCAGGACGGAAAACTCACAACAAAATAAAAAATGTCATTGCCGCGGGTGACACCACCATGTCATTGCCGCGGGTGACACCATCATGTCATTCCCGCGCTTCGACCCCATGTCATTCCCGCGCTTCAACGCGGGAATCTTTTTCAACAGATTATCGGGTCACGCCCGATAATGACAGAATGGGAGCCCGATAATGACAGAAGTGCAATGCCCATGTCATTGCCGCACTCGTTGCGGCAATCTCTGACACGATCCTTATTTAAAAATTTCAGGATTGATTTTTAACGCGTTTATTAGTTCCGGGACTCCGGAAATATTTTTTTTGCCGCCGTTCTTCTTTACGGCCCGAATCAGAATGTTTTTTGGCGTGTGTTCAATGTCAATGAATTCAAGAAGCTGGACTTTATAATTCTGTTGCTCTAGCCAGGTTGCCCGCAGGCTGTCCGTCACGAGGGAAGCAAATTTTTCCTTAATGATTCCCCATTTGAGAAGTGGTTCAAAAGCGGCAGGAATAGAACTGTCCTTTTTGCAGTCCTTAAGTTCTGACAAAACTTGATGCTGGCAGCAGGGAACACTCAAAATTGCCCTTGAATTGTTTTCAACTGCGTACTTGAGTGCAAAATCGGTTGCCGTGTCACAGGCGTGCAAGGTAATCACGATGTCAGGAATTATCTTTTTGCTGTAATCGGCGATGTTTCCGGTAGAAAAGGTCAGGTTTGAAAGTTTAAGTTCTGCGGCAAGGCGCGAGCAGTATTCAATTACGTCCTGCTTTAAGTCCAGTCCTTCGATACGGCACGGGATTTTTTTAATGTCAGTCAGAAAGTACTGCACGGCAAAGGTCAGATAAGACTTGCCCGAGCCAAAATCTATGATTTTGAGCGGTTCAGTGTCGCCGTCCGCCTTTTTTAATTCAATTACTTCGTCCAGAATATCATCTATAAATTCAAGATAGCGGTTAATCTGTTTGAATTTGTCGTATTTTGAAGAAATTACCTTTCCGTCGGCTGTCATAATTCCCAGGCGGACTAAAAAAGGAACGGTTGAACCTTCACTGATGATGTAATTTTTCTGGCGGTTCTGCGTGTTTATAAGTTTTACTCCCGGAATCTGAGTTTTTGTGACCTGTGCATTTTGTTTTGCCAGCGGTTTGGAGAGGCGGGTAATCTTTCCTTTTTTATTTGCAAGAATTGTAATTTCGCTGTCTTCGGTACGCTCAACGCAGGATAAAAAAGTCTTTCCTTCGTGGGCCTGTAAAAATTCAGCAAGTTGGGGGGCAGAAAGTTTTTTATGAAAAGTCTGTTTTTCGGTAAAAAACTCTGCCATGTAATAATTATCCCCTGTGCCGTCAGTGTGACTTGAGGTGCTCAGTTTAATCCTGATGCGTTTGTAAGGCTGACCGAGGATGGATTCAATATTTTTAACAGGCTTTGAAAGCGTAACGGAATAAAGCATGAATTAAAAGATACCGCATTCGGGGAAAAACTAAAAGTGGAAAGAATGGAATATGATTGTGAGAAACATTTTTTGTTTCTCATCTGTTACTTTTTTTTACAATGTGCTATAGTGCTCATTATGGGAAAGATTATCGTTTTTGTTAATCAGAAGGGAGGAGTGGGTAAAACCACATCTGCAATTAACATCGGCGCCTACATGGCAAAAGCCGGTAAAAAAATTCTCCTCGTAGATTTTGACTCTCAGGGAAACATGTCCTCTGGCGTAGGAGTTTCTAAAGACAAGCCTACAGTTTACGAATTACTGGCCGGAAAGTGCAGTGCAGAAGAAGCCGTTAAACATACTCCTGTTCAGAACCTGGATGCAATCAGTGCCTCTATCGATCTGGCAGGTGCTACAATCGAACTTATCGAAGAAGACGACCGTGAGTTCTTCTTAAAAAAAGCAATTGCTCCTTACAAGGAACTTTACGACTACATTTTAATCGACTGTCCGCCGTCACTGGGAATTTTGACTTTGAACGGGCTTACTGCCGCAGACTCTGTTCTGGTTCCCATGCAGTGTGAGTACTTTGCACTGGAAGGTATTACCCTTCTTCTGCAGGCCGTTAAAAAAGTTCAGAAGACATTGAATCCGAACCTTGTTATCGACGGAATCTTCTTTACCATGTACGACAGCCGTACCCGCCTTGCCCAGGATGTTGTCCGCCAGGTTCAGGCATACTTTAAAGACGTAGTATTCAATACGATTATTCCACGCAATGTGCGCCTTTCAGAAGCTCCATCGCATGGAATGCCGATTTGCTTATATGACCCGGAATGTACCGGTGCCAAGAGTTATGAAAAACTTGCTGACGAGGTGATTCGCCGTGGCTAAAAAATTTGGATTGGGTGCAGGACTTGAAGCCCTGATGGGTGGTTCTCCTAAAGAAGAATCCGCAGAAATTGAATCTGTAATCAAAGAAAAAAAATCAGATTCAAAAAGTAACATTTCGCTTCCCGCCGGAATCGAACAGGACGAAAACGGAAAACTCTGGGTTGATCCGGAACTCTTAAAACCTAATCCATATCAGATGCGTGAAGAATTTGATGATGACGAACTTAAAGGTCTGGCTGAGTCAATTCAGGAAAACGGTCTGATTCAACCGATTACAATCGAAGACGCCAAAGACGGAACTTTCTACATTATCGCCGGCGAACGACGTACCCGTGCATGTAAACTTCTCGGGCTCAAAAAAGTTTACGTTCAGCTCAATACCTACAGCGACCAGAAAAAGCTTGAAGTTGCCCTTATCGAAAACATTCAGCGCGCTGACTTAAACCCAATCGAAGAAGCAAAGGCATATTACCGCCTCATGGAAATGGGCGGCCTCAAACAGGAAGAAGTTGCAAAAAAGGTCGGCAAAAACCGTGCCACAGTTGCAAACTCTGTACGCCTCCTCAAACTTCCGGAAGACATCCAGAACGCTCTTGTTACAGGTCAGATTACCGCAGGCCACGCCCGCGCACTCCTGATGGTAAAAGACAAGATGGAAATGCAGATGCTTTTTGGAAAAATCGTCGGACAAAACCTTTCGGTTCACCAGGCTGAAGTTATGGCCAGTGAAATGAATAATCCATCTCCAAAAATCAAGGGTTCTGACCCTGCTCCGAAAGTTAAGCGTGATCCGGATCTTATTGACGTAGAAACCAAATTTATCGAAAAACTGGGAACAAAGGTTCAGATTAAGGGTGATTTTGAAAAAGGCAGCATCGTCATCGATTATTACAACAAGGATGACTTAAACCGCCTTTACGAAATTATTGCAAAGTAATCTGTTCAAAAACCCGGCCCAGGCTGTCGTGGATTACAAGATCCGCCATATTATCTGCCTGGGTTTCGCTTTTATTAATCAAAACAAGGTGCTTTCCCCGGAAATATCTGATTAAGCCTGCCGCAGGATAAACCACAAGGCTGGTACCGCCGATTATCAGGGTATCACAGCTTGCAATTGCATCCACAGCTCCGTTGACAATATTATCATCCAGTCCTTCTTCATATAAAACAACATCAGGTTTTACAAGTCCGCCGCATTCATCGCAGTGGGGAAGGGTATCAGGACTTTTTGCAGAATCAGAAATAAATTTTTCGTCAAAAAACTTGTGGCAGTTCATGCAGTAATTTCTCAAGGTTGAACCATGAAGTTCATAAACCTTTTTACTGCCTGCCTTCTGATGCAGTCCATCGATGTTCTGGGTTACGACTGCTGTAAGTTTGCCCGCTGCTTCAAGTTCGGCAAGTTTTTTATGAGTAATATTTGGCTCTGCCCCTTTGATAATAAGTTTTTCCCGGTAAAATCTGTAGAATTCTTTTGTATTGGTGTCAAAAAAACTCCGGCTGATTATTGTTTCCGGCGGGTATTTCCACTGCTGCCGATAAAGTCCGTCCTGGCTCCTGAAGTCCGGAATTCCGCTTTCCGTACTTACACCGGCCCCTCCGAAGAACACAATTGAGCCTGACTCATTGATTATTTTCTGTAATAGTTGAATTTTTTCCGCGTTTTCCATATGTTATATAACCTCTAAGCCTTATTTTAGCACAAATTTCAGGTCCTAGAGTGTTTAAAAATGAAATTCGTGCCGATACTAAAGAGATTTACTGTAACCTTAAAATAAGATTGCAAAAAAAACGGTTTTTAAGGTTTTGGTAGAGAAATTTTACTCTTGAATTTGACGCTTATTAAATTCGCGTTATATAATGGGAGTATTAAATAAAGTAGGGGAAAAAATATGTTTAAGAAAGGATTGTTCGTATTATTCGTGCTCGCCGCAACATTCCCTGTATTCGCTCATGGTAAGGGCGATATTGATGAACGTGATGTTGCTCAGATGGACAGCTGGCAGGAAGAGTTTGATATCGACAAGAAGAAAGCCGGTAAATACAACGTACTTGTAACGGCTGAAGACAAAGGTGGCAACCAGACGGTTGGCGGTCCTTACAACATTTTTATCGATCCGGATTCTGACTATACAATTTCCGGAATTACCAACCCGATTAAAAACATGCGCGTTCCGGGCAACCTTAACGTTGTCGGTACCTGTATTGATGATGACGGTGTTGAAGAAGTATGGCTTGTTTTTGACGGTGGAGAACCTGTAAAAGCCAACGGTAAGGAATTCTGGTCTTATTATCTCGACACAACCCAACTTGCAGAAGGTCCTCATACAATCGAAGTATACGGTGTTGATATTAACAACCTTTCATCTGAGGCAAAACCTAAAAAGAAGGACAAGGTAACATGGCACCTTGACCGCCGCCTCCCGGTTACAGAAGTTACAAATCTGGAACTTGGTACTCTTGTAAGCGGTAAAATTGAATTAAAAGGTACTGTATCAGACGGTAACGGAATTAAATCTCTTTCATATTCCCTCGACGGACGTAAAAACTTCTTTGACATCAAATTAAAGGAAGACAAAAAAACAGGCGTCTGCACATTTGAACTTCCAATAAACACAAAGGATTCAAAAGACGGAGCCGCAGTCTGCTGGTTTAAGGCAACAGACAAAATGGGTTCAGTTGGTATCAATTCATTCCTCTACTTTATTGATAACACTAAACCTGATGTTCAGATTGTAAGCCCTGCCCAGGACGAAGTTAAAAACGGCGTATTTGGTGTAGCAGGTTACGCAAAAGATACTATTGGAATCGAAAAACTCAGCTGGTCATTCAACGGCCAGACAGGAGATTTTGAATTAACTCCTGGTAACCCATACTGGTATAAAGAAATTGATACAAAGGCCCTTACAAAGAATACTGAATTCTCAGTTACTGCAGTGGATACCGTAGGAAACTCCGTAACGGTAAAACGCACAATTCCTCTTAACCAGGAAGCTGACAAACCGGTTGTTACTATTGAATATCCTGCTAAGGACGGAACTGTAGAAGGCGATGCCGGCACAGTATTTGTCCGCGGTATTGTAACAGATGACGACGGCGTTGCAAGTGTTGAATACAAACTTGATAACGGAGAAACAGCAACTCTTGAAACACAGGGTGTATTCTATGCTCCTGTAAGTGTAGACAAGGACCTTCCGGCCGGACAGCATTCAATTACTGTAACTGCAATTGATATGTACGGCGTTAAAGGAAATCCTTCAGTTGTAAACTTTGTTTCAAAGGGAAAGGTTCCTGTATTTGGCGAAGCTAAAATCAAGTCTTCCACCGGAACTGAACCTGCATTCGTTGGCGCTGTAGTTCATCCGGAATCAGGTCCTTCATATGAAACTTCAGTTTCTTCAGAATCCGGCATCCGTAGCGTTTCTTACAAACTTGAATGGAACGGCGGTACAGGAATCAAATCTGGAGAAATTCCACTTAAAAATCCAGAAAAAACTGTTCCTGTAAGCATTGCTTTGAGTGGTGCCGATATTGGCTGGGGCGCTGTAGCCCTTACAGTTACCGCATCTGATATTTACGACCGTGTAACGGAACAGAAATTTGTTCTCAATGTAAAAGACTTAACAAAAATCTCAGTTGAACAGCCTGTTGTCGTATTTGATGACAGTCGAATCAGCGAAAACGGCGATATTATCAATGATCTTGAACATCCTGTAAGCGGCTACTTTGTCGGCGGAAAAATCAAGAGCGCAAGCCTTGTTCCATCGACCCCGTTTGCACGCCTTGAATTTAACGAACACACAGTTACACTCCATGCAACTGACGCACTGGGTGCCTCAAGTCCGGTAAAAGTTCGTGTTGTAAGCGATGAAAACATTGCATACGAAAGCCGCGAACTTATTTTCCACTCGGACAGCCCGGCTCCATCGGTAACAGTTGATGACGGCGGCGAAAACTTCTGCTTTGACGGTCTTGAAGCAGTAAAAGTTCGCGGTACAGTTGCAAGCCAGACGGCCCTTACTTCTCTTTCATACCGAATTCTCTCGGTTCCTGCTCAGCTGACCGGAACAGGTTATCTGACAGGCGTTGGTGGAGTTCAGATGGGAGAGTACCAGAGCCTTCCTGCAAAAACAGGCGCATTTGAATTTGAACTTCCAGCAGGAACATTCGGCAGCGGTATGTTTGTAGTTGAAGTTGTAGCAAA
>DLYJ01000096.1:4780-7762 GCA_003447785.1 Treponema sp. | reverse complement strand
GTCGCATTCCTTCAGTACTGCTGCTGAGTACACTGAACCGTATTTTGTTCCGGAAAGGCTTTCTGTCTGTTTTAATGCTTCTGCCGTACGGTTTGCGCGGAGCAGGAATGTGCCGTACAATGCCCTTAATTCTTCATTTTCCGGAATCTTTTTAATTGCCTTTACCAGAGTTTTTTCTGCAAGCCCCTTCTCGCCCAGGGTGATATAGCGTTTGTATATACCGATTCTTGCATAGGCGCTGAATGCGAGCCTTGAAGTTTTTTTGAGGAGTTTAACTGCATCAGAAGTCTGACCGGTCCTGATAAGGGAATCCACCTTGTCGAGGGAGGTTAAAAAGGAAGCAGGCTCGGTGTCCCTGGAACAGGACAAAAAAAGAGCGGCCGTTAACACTATGCAAAATGCGAATAATCTTTTTTTTGCTTTTGTGCGTGTGCCGCTTTTATTCAATTATACAAACCTGCTTCAGTTAGATTTATCTGTTTCTTTCCGGATATTATCCAGGACGGCGTTTACAAATTTAAACGAATCATCCGGTCCGTACTCTTTTGCAATATCGATTGCTTCGTCTATTACAATTGTTCCCGGAACATCTTTCTGGAACAAAAGTGAATAAACACTCATTCTTAAAATCGCAAGAGAAACCTTGTTTACACGGTCAAAATCCCAGCCGGACAAGTGGCTTTTGATAAGACCGTCAATAGTATCAGCATTTTCAATTGCGCCTGCAATAAGGTGTTTTGCAAACAAAGAAGTCTCTTCATCCAGAGGCTCTTTATCGCCGTCGCTGTCAGTCCATGACAAAGACAGAATGTCTTCTTTGCTCAAGCCACCAACATTCCAGGAATACAAGCCCTGGAACGCAATAATTCTACCCTTTCTTCTGGACATTTATGCCTACCAGTTTAACAGTTTGTCGAGAGCGGCACCGGTCTTTTTGCGTTCAACATTTTCCGGAGTATCAAGTTCTTTTGTAACTTCCTGAACCGCAGCGATCAAAGCCTGACTCTGCTTCTGCTGTGTAAGGTTCTGTTTGATGTAATCATATACAGTTACAGTAGTTTCCGGCTGAACAAGATCGCTCAGACCGAGCATTTTTGCACTGTATTTTGAACGGATTACATAGAACTGGAAGTCGTTATCTGTTTCATTGAGGGTAGAAATATAGTTAATATCTTTACCAAACAATTCAAGAAGTTCGTTATAGGTAATTCCAAGCTGCTGGGCGTGCTGAGCTGATTTACTGATGAACAGGTCACCGCTCTGGTAAACTTTACCGTCGCCCATCTTTTCCTTGATTTTTTCGCATGTAGTCTTTTTAGCCTTGATTTCGCCAAGGAGGTTTTCACATGCAGTTTTTGCAGCTTCCGGCTTATCTCCCTTAGGGAACATTACGAGGAAGAGTTTGAGCATGTCGTTCTGAACAAAGCTTGCTTTATTCAATTCAAAGAAATCACGGATTTCCTGGTCGCTTGGAGCGGCTTTTGAAATTTTATCCTGTTTCTGCTGAATTACATACTGCTGTGCAATCAGCTGATTTTTGAGGTAAGCCTTGTATTCGCTCTGGTTCATGCCAACCTGAGCCTTGAGGTATTCATCAAGAGTTTTGCCTGTCTGGGCGCGTACGATTTCTTCAAATTCGTTCTGTGTAACATTGCGTCCAACCTGTACACTTACGTTCTGCAGAAAGTACTGATCTACCTGAGTGTCAGTAAGTGTAAGTCCTGCCTTCTGTGCAGCCTGAACAACGAGTTTTTCGTCAATCATTGCGGCAAGGATTTCTTTCTTCTGTTCGATTGTAAAAGATGAAATTCCGTTCTGCTTTGCATAAACATCAACTCTTGTCTTGAGCTGGCGCAAAGTGATAGTTTCTGACTTATTGAGTTTTACAGTTGCCAGAGGCTGGAGATCAGCCTGTGCAAAAACACCTGCTATAGTCATAACGATAAGTGATAAACTAAGTGCTAAACGTTTCATTTTTTTTCCTTTTTGTCCCTTCAAAAAGACTTTTATATTTTATGGGCTCTACCTTAAATTCCCTTTAAGGGAGAACCCTTCAATAAACACCCGAATCGTATTCAGGTTACAATTTATTTTAAATTACTGAGGATCCAGCGGAAGTCCGCCGGAAATTACAGCGCGGATTCGTCGTACGCCTGCTGAAGAAGACTGTTCCTTCTGGATTTTAAAGTCTCCAATCTGTGCAGTGTGCTGAACATGAGGTCCACCGCAAACTTCCTTGCTGAACCAGTCGTTTACCGGGTCACGGCCGATTGTGTAAACCTTAACCTGTTCACCGTATTTGTTGGCAAAGAGGGCTCTTGCACCCTGAGCCTTTGCTTCATCAAGAGTCATGACAGCCATTGTTACAGGCAGGTCTTCCTTAATTTTTTCGTTAACGATGTCTTCTACCTTCTGAATTTCTTCCTTTGTCATCGGACGTTCAAAAGTAAAGTCGAATCTCATGCGTTCGTTTGTAATGTTTGAACCTTTCTGGGCAACCTGATCGCCGAGAACGTTGACAAGTGCCTGCTGCAGCAGGTGAGTTGCAGTGTGGTATTTTGTTGTTGTGTCGCTCTGTTCTGCAAGACCGCCCTTAGCCTGGCCTACATCAGCAGATTTAGATGCTTCCTGGTGTTTGCGTTCTGCTTCCTTAAAGCCTTCAACGTCTACAGTAAAGCCGTTTTCGGCTCCCAGTTCCTGGGTAAGTTCAAGGGGGTAACCGAATGTATCATAAAGACGGAATGCAACCTTTCCGCTGATAACCTTTTTAGGGTTCTTGAGGAGGTTTGGCAAAAGCTTCTGGAATTCAGCCTCGCCCTTTGCAAGGGTTACGCGGAATTTTTCTTCTTCTGCTGTGAGTTCCTTCTTGATTCTTGCTGAATTCTGTTCGAGTTCAGGATAAGCAATCTTAAAGTTTTCAATTACTGTATCTGCAATGTCTGCAAGGAATGATTTGTCGATTCCCAGCTTCATTCCGTGGCG
>DLYJ01000096.1:0-4680 GCA_003447785.1 Treponema sp. | reverse complement strand
CGCGGGTCACCGATGATAAATACAGATGCGCGGCTGTGGTCTGCGATAATGCGGACAGACTTGTCCTTTTCTTCGTCAGAACCATATTTGTAGCCTGAAAGCTGTTCAATTTTAGCGATAATCGGCTGGAAAACTTCTGTAAGGTAAACGCTCTTTTTGCCCTGCAAAATACAGTTGGTGCGTTCAAGTCCCATACCGGTATCAACATTTTTCTTTTCCAGGGGAACAAGTGTTTTTTCGTCGATACGGTTATACTGCATAAATACGTTGTTCCAGATTTCCATCCAGTTAGCGCTGTCAGTACCTTTGTTACTGCCTTCAGGAGGAAGTCCGTCACCAACCCAGTAGAAGATTTCCGTATCAGGACCACAAGGACCTGTAGGACCTGCAGCCCACCAGTTGTCTTCTTTTGGAAGGTAAGCAATTTTATCTTCCGGCATGCCGTTGTCTTTCCAGTAACCTGCGGCTTCTTCATCGCGGGGAGCGTTTTCGTCACCGGCAAATACAGTTACAGAAAGTTTTCTAGGATCAAGGGCAAGCCAGTCTTTACTTGTCAAAAACTCATAGGAGAATGCAATTGATTCTTTTTTGAAGTAGTCGCCCAGAGACCAGTTTCCAAGCATTTCAAAACATGTAAGGTGGCTCGGATCTCCAACTTCTTCGATATCCCCGGTACGGATACATTTCTGATAGTCAGTGAGGCGTGTTCCGGAAGGGTGTTTTTCGCCCAGAAGATACGGAACGAGCGGATGCATACCGGCCATAGTAAACAAAACAGACGGGTCATTTTCCGGAATCAAAGACTGTCCGGAAATTTCAACGTGATTCTTTGATTTAAAAAATTCGATATACTTCGAACGTAATTCATTTGCAGTCATAACTCAACTATTTTATTGATTCTAGTAGTAAAAATCAATAGAAACACTACTCGTCCGTCTTACGCAAAGCGGTTTTATGAAGGGCAAGGGGCTGAGTTTCCGTTGCAAAAAATCCGTCAGGGCTGACAATTACACTCTGCAGGAGAATTGTGTCCGTGTCGTCGATTACGCTTTCTTTTACCCGGCCCCGGCGGTCAGTTTCTTTTCTGGTAATCTTTGCGTATTCGGCACTGTAATAGCCTGAAAAATATTTTACACCTGTTGAACTTCTGAACTGAAGCAGCGTTGAATTTGAAATTTCATTGAGCATAAAGCGGCCGTTGTCGCTGAAGTTTTCGCCTTCAACAAAATAGTCGTTATCCTTGAATACAAAATACGCACCGTCACTGCTTTCCCAGGCAGGCCCCTTTATGAGCGCATCCACACAGGCCTTTGACTTTGATTTGCCCGCTGTAAATGCGTTTTTTGTAACGAGCTTTTTGTAGTTTCCGTCCCAGAGAGTGCTTTCACCGATAATCATTCGAACGTCATCCTGAATCCGGATTCTGATTTCATCGATGGAAACAAGAGAAATGTCAAAACGGCGCTGGAGGTTTTCGATTGATTTGTTTACCGAAGAAAAATACATTCCGTTGCGGCGGAGATTGCTGTTAAGCCATGAATATACTTCCTCGCTGTCTTCGTACTGGAAGATGATTTCATGATTCAGGTAGTCAAAGAAGATGTAGCGCATTGAGTTTCCGGTGGAATCCGTCTTGTACCACAAACCGTCCAGAAACTTTGCAAAGGAAGCAACGGTTCCGTCCTGGATTTTTGCAAGTTCCTTTGCTGCGATTCGGCTTCCTGTTACGCGCACCTGGCGGACCTGCGTATACTTTCCCTCTTCTTCGTTCCAGTCATACATCGTCTGAATCTGATCCAGCCTGTTTGAGTTTTCAGCAGAATCCGAAGCATAAACCCATACAGGAAAACTTGCGGCCTTTGTCTGGCTGAGTTCGTAGGCTTCATTGCGTTCAGACTGCTGGATAAAGATGGTTCCGTCGGCTTCAAAGTCACCGATCATTACAAGTTTAAACTGACCGCCGCGGGGACGGTTTCCGTTAAAAATTCTGAGCACTGAACGGCCGCTGTCGGTAACACCCTGATAAACGAGGGATTTTTTGTGGTTGCCGATAACATCGATTCCGGTACAGGCAAAGGTCCTGAGCTGGGTGATGTTTGTGGCAAGCCATGCGGCGCGGATATAAGAAGTTGTAGGCGGATTATAAAGTCCGACAATCAAGACAAGGTACGGGCCTTTTGAAGTTTTTACAATATTAATCTGGTCATCAAAACCGTCCCCGTCGATATCCATTGTTACGATGTTGAGGAGGGTTTCGTCGTTTGCAAGTTCAATAAAGGAAGTGGGTGTAAAGTCTTCGTATTCGTCTTCTTTTTTTTCTGTATTTTCATCACCGTTTTCTACAAGAGGAGTAATTACGCGCGAACGGGCAACTGCATCTTCCTTAACAAAAAGATTGCGGCCGATAAAAAAAAGCGCAAGCAGAGCGGCAATAACAACAAACACCGCAGGAATAAACTTCTTCATACAGTTGAATTATACATTTTTTATGTTGTGACAATCAAGGAATCAAACTTCAATAACTTTTGTTTACATTTTTTGCGTTTTATTGACATTTACTGTAGATTTATATACCGTTTAAATATGAATCAGAATATTGACGTTTTTGAAAAATATCCGATCCCAAAAGCCGTATTCAAGATGGCAACTCCGACAGTCGCAGGCATGATTGTTGCGGTTTTTTACAACATGGTAGACATGTTCTTTGTAGGACAGATCGGAGACCCGAACCAGGTTGCAGCAGTTAACGTTGCGACCCCTGTATTTTTGTTTTTAATGGCTCTGGGCAACATTTTCGGTGTCGGCGGAACTTCATTTTTGAGCCGCGCCCTGGGCGAAAAAAACTACGAAAAGGTTTCTTCAACAAGTGCCTTCTCTTTTTTTGCAGGACTTGCCGCAGGAATCTTAGGCGGTGCCCTCCTCATCATCTTTATGACCCCGATTCTCCGCTCAGCCGGAACAAGCGAAAACACCTTTGCCTTTGCACGGGACTATCTGTTCTGGCTCAGTCTCGGCGGACCGTTCGTCGTGCTTTTCAGCGTTTACTCAAACCTGATCCGCGGCGAAGGCTCTGCAACAGCATCGATGATAGGCTCTATGGCCGGAACAATTACAAACATCATCCTTGACCCGATTTTTATTCTTGACAGCTTCCTTGGAATTCCATGTCTCGGCCTGGGTGTAAGAGGAGCCGCAATGGCAACCGTACTGGGAAACATTGTTTCTGTCGGCTATTATCTTGTTCATGTAATATTTAAGAGCCAGATTCTGACAATCAATCCAAAGTATTTAAAAAACATAAAGGAAACTTTCTTTGGAATCATTACAATCGGACTCCCGGCATCTCTGACAAACATCCTGATGAGCCTGAGCAACATTGTAATCAACAAATTCCTCGTAACTTACGGAGACGTGTCTGTTGCCGGAATGGGCATCGCAATGAAGGCCAACATGCTCGTTATCTTCATTCAGCTTGGAACAGGCATCGGAATCTCACCACTTGTAGGCTACAATTACGGTTCCAAAAACTATAAACGCATGAAGGGCATAATCAAATTTTCCGCAATGTGCAACATAATTTCGGGCATGATAATCACAGCCTTCTATTTTGTCTTTACAGAACAGATTGTGCATATGTTCATCTCCGGCGACAGCGAACTTGTTCACAGGACAATCGAAGCCGGAATCCACTGTCTTCGTGCACTGATGATTTCCGCACCATTCATCGGAATTCTGTTTGTATTGAATTTTTCATTCCAGGGTATGGGAAAGGCAATTCCTTCGCTTTTGCTTGCAATCAGCCGTCAGGGCTTTGTTTTCCTTCCTGCAGTCATCATATTGAATTCAATCATGGGCTTTCACGGCGTAATCCTTGCTCAGCCTATCGCCGACCTCGGTTCGATTATAATGGCAATCTGTTTCTTCCTCTTTTTGAATAAGGAATTCAAAAAAGGTACAGGCCTGATTCAACAATCATAAACATTGTTGCGTAAAGTGCAATATTTAATTTAATTTATTTCACTTTACGCAACAACACCATCACGCTATAATACACCCATAAAACATTTCTATTTAGGAGATTCCCCATGGGTGTAAATTATTTTAACTCAATTCCTTGGCGCGAAGCACGTCTTCAGCTCGGTCACTGCCGCTCAATGGCAAAAGAAGAATTCGCTGACGGTGTAAACGCTCTCAAAGGTAAAAAAATCGTAATCGTTGGTTGTGGTGCTCAGGGTTTGAACCAGGGCTTGTGCTTGCGTGACTCAGGTCTCGATGTTTCTTATGCACTTCGCGAAGCTGCAATCAAGGAAAAACGCCAGTCATGGAAAAACGCTACAGAAAACGGATTTAAAGTTGGAACATATGATGAACTCATTCCGACAGCTGACCTTGTTGGAAACCTTACTCCGGACAAGCAGCATACAGCCGTTATCACAGAAGTAATGAAGAGAATGAAGAAAGGTTCAGCTCTCTGGTACTCACACGGATTCAACATGATTGAAGAAGGAATGCAGATTCGTCCTGATATCACAGTTGTAATGTGTGCTCCAAAAGGACCTGGTACAGAAGTATGGCACGAATTCCAGCGCGGATTCGGTGTACCTGACCTTATCGCAGTTCACCCTGTAAACGACCCTGAAGGAAAAGGATGGGCTTATGCAAAAGCTCTCGCTGTAGGTA
>DLYJ01000041.1:7055-11346 GCA_003447785.1 Treponema sp. | reverse complement strand
TTTTCGTTGTACCAAGACAAGTATTCAATCAATTCTTTTTTGAAATGTTCACCAGATTCAAACTCCTGTAAACATAAAAGCTCAGATTTTAATAGACCAAAGAGTTTTTCCATCACTGAATTATCATGACAATTACCTTTTCTAGACATGCTCTTCTTCTTACTAAATTTCATAATTTATGTTATAATGATATATAGGAGTTAGCCGTGGAGGTTGATATTGAAATTGATGGCCTTACAAATTGTCTTGTAAACAGGATAACTGGCGAAGAATGCGATACTCAATACAGACTCATCTCCAAGACAATCACAAAAGCAGATGCTGAAAAACTTAAAGCAGAAGGTTGGTTGTTTGATTGGAGTATTCCACATTCAAATGGTTATGAAATCTATGAACTCCTGATAAAAGGTTCTGATGAATGCCAGGGCTTGATTGCCTTAAAGCATATTCGAGACCAGTTGTATACTCACGTTGATGTAGTAGAATCTGCACCTAAGAATCGTGGTAAGAATGGTAAATATCAGGGCGTTGGTGCCCACTTATTTGCAATTGCATGTAAATTAAGCTGGGATGTTGGTAATGAAGGTTTTGTTCAGTTTAAGGCTAAGACAGACCTTGTTGAACATTACAGAGAAACATTAAAGGCTAAAAATATTGATGCGCAGAATATGTACATCGATAGTCATGCTGCCTTAAATCTTATAAAGACATATTTTTCAGAGGAGGCTTAAAATGATTGCATTAAAAGAAAGAGAACCTGTTATTTGTGATACATATACAATTACTCTTAATGAATGTGATTCCGCAATGAGATTTGGTGAAGAAATGCCAGATTCAAGACTCACAGAGCCTTCTGATGGAAAAGTCTACCGCCTACGAGAAGCAATTCTTTTATCAAAACGCCTCGGCCGTCCTTTGACCCAGGATGAAATGGAACAGTTTGTAATTTAGTTAACTATAATTCGAATATATATTTTCCCGCCGTTAATTTGAGATATGGTACAGAGGAAACTGTGTTCTGTTTCTTCAAACTTAAATGAGAAGGATGGTGTTTTGATACAGTTTTCTTCCAGACTTTTGTTCTCAAAAGGTTTTAAGATGATTCCGTCATTATGTTCCCTATAAGAGATTAATTTCTTACAAAAACATACTCATGTAATAAGGAATTGTAATTCTGTTATCTACGACGCCTACATTGTTTTCAGAAAGCTTATAGCAGATATCTACATCATACTGAGGATTTTTAAGAACTGTATTTGCAGATTTTGTGTTTCCGGTAGTTGCTTTTACTTCTATGAGTGAGATTTCATTTTTAACTTTGGAAACAAAATCAATTTCAAGACCGGAATCTTTATGAAAATAATAAAGCTTTCTGTCCTGCTTAGAAAAACAGTCGGCAATGATGTTTTCAAAAATTGCACCCTTATAAAATCCTAAATCACCGGAAAGAATCTTTGCGGCACTGTCGCGGTCGAGCATAGAAATAAAAAGTCCCGAATCCTGCATATAAATCTTAAATACATTATCAATCTTGTTTCCTTCAAGAGGATCAGAAATGCTTGTAAGATTGTAGCAAAGGTTTATGATTCCAAAATCACAAAGCCATTGAATTGCTGGAAGATAGTTTTTAGAACGTCCTTTATTTTCTAGGGCAGAGAAAACAAACTTTTTATTTTCTTTAGCAAGCTGAGCGGGAATTGATTCAAACACTCTGTTTATTCTTCCAAGCAGGGCAAGGTCAATTTCCTCGTTTTCATTTTCATCAAGATGTTTACCAAAATCATCTCTGTATTCTTCAATAATATCATGCTGCTCCTGCCAGACAATGTTCATATCGTTTGTCGAAATGAATCTGTCAACAATGTATGGAAGTCCACCCACGCAGATGTATTCCTTAAAATATCTGAGCATTGCAGTATGCGTTGCTTCGCTAACAGGAGTTTTATTTTCATAACATTCACGAAGATAATTGATTACATCCTGGCCAATTCCTTTAGCCCAAAGGAACTCTTCAAAATCCATTGGCTTCATGTAAACAATACGCTCAAAGCCGGTTGGAACGCCTTTGCTCTTTTTTTTGTTATAGCCTTTAATTCCAAGGAGAGAACCTGTTGCAATAATGTCAAAGCGGCCATCTTCACAGAAAGGCTTTATACTTGAACGGGCATTTGCACATTCCTGAATCTCATCAAAGATAATTACAGTGTTACCAGGTTCAAAATGAGATTCAGGAATAATTGCAGAAAGGTCTATAATGATTCTATTCACATTCAGGTCTGCATCAAAAATCTTTTTTGCGCTTTCGTTTTCCTTAAAGTTCACATATACAATGTTTTTATAGTTTGCCTTTGCAAATTCGCGGACACTATAGGTCTTTCCAATCTGACGAAGCCCTTTTACAACAAGAGCTTTCTTTTTTCCGCCAGTATTTTTCCATGCTTCAAATTCAGACATGATTTTTCTTTTGAACATATAAACCTCTTCTTGCACTTTTTTAAGGGACTTTTTGCCAGTTAATAGCACTTTTTCAAGCGACTTTTCATAATAAGAATACACTTTTTCAAGGGACTTTTCAAGCAATTAATACACTTTTTCAAGGGAGTTTGTACTCAAAAGTAACGACACTAGTTATTAAAAAAAGGAAACTGTATCTGCGGTTTTTTTTGTCTACATATGAAAATTCTCTCCCAGGTAGATTTCCCTGGCTTCCGGGCTTGCGATAATGTCTTCCTTGCCGCCCTGCACAAGAATCTGACCGGTGGAGATGATAATCGCGCGGTCCGTGATTTCCAGAGTATCGCGGACGTTATGGTCTGTAATCAGAATACCGATTCCCCGCTTTGCAAGGAGTTTAATCATTGCCTTGATGTCAGCTACGGCAATCGGGTCAATTCCTGCAAAAGGTTCGTCCAGAAGCAGGAATTTTGGTTCAATTGCAAGGGAACGGGCAATTTCCGTACGGCGGCGTTCGCCACCACTTAATGTAAAGGCCTGCTGCTTTCGGATTCGGCCGATTGAAAATTCTTCAATAAGTTCTTCCAGGCGCTGTTTTTTCTGTTCGTGTGTAAGGTCAACTCGTGTTTCAAGAATTGACCAGATGTTTTCTTCTACAGTGAGCTTCCTGAAAACTGACGGTTCCTGAGGAAGGTAACTGATTCCAAGTCTGGCTCGTTTGAACATGGGAAGGCCTGTAATCCGCTGGTCGTCAAGAAAGATTTCGCCCGCTGTGGGTTTGTAAAAGCCTACGATCATGTAGAAGGTTGTCGTTTTGCCGGCTCCGTTGGGACCAAGAAGCCCGAGAACTTCGCCTGTATGCATTTTAAAGTCTACGCCCTGAACAACTTTTTTGCGCCCAAACATTTTGTAGAGTGAGTTGACTTTGAGTGTGTGATAATTCTGGTCCGACTCAGCTTGAACCGGAGTCTGTTCCGGGGCATCTTGAATCTGAGTCTGTTCCGGGGCGTCCTGAGCCAGTGCTTCGTCTTCTTGAACCGAAGTTATCTCAGCTTGAACCGGAGTTTCCGTTGTTTCCAATTCGTTTTCATCAGTCATCTGCGGAATCTCCTTTTTCTGATTCCACTGGTGCTGAAGGCTCAGGTTCCGGAGCATCTGCCGGCGGAGTGTCTCCTTCCGGCGGAGCAGAGCCGTCCTTTGGTGCGTCGCCTTCTTTTTGTGTGGAATCTTCCTTTTTAACTTCTGTTTTCTTTTCCGATTTTTGTGAATCTGTTACTGTTCCGCGGACACGGCCGTCAAGGGTGATTTCCTGGCTTTCCAGGTTGAGCGTAATTTCCTGGGCGCGGAAGGTATCCTTGCCCTGAACAATTTTCGGATTTCCGCTCATTTCCAGCATCTGTGCCTTCTTGCGGTAAATTGCGTATGCGGAAGTACAGGTATTGTCTTTTTGTTTGAGTGTAATTGCAATCTGCATAATGGCAGTTTCTGAATCCTGGTTGTATTCAATTATCTGCGCGTCAGCACTTACATTGTTTGCCGTATCAACCAAGTGAACCGAGTCTTCGAGACTGGCAATTTTGGTCTTACGGTCGTATTTCATCCGTCCGCAGTCAAATTCAAGCTTGCTTTCGGAGTTGCTTCCCTTTACGTTTCCCTGGGCTGTAATGAACCTGAAGTCGTCGCCTGACAATTCAATTGAATCCGCCTTGATTTCCATCGTGTCAGTCTTTACAAAGGCGTTTCCCTCAAGCGTCGTTGAATCCGTTTTGCTTCCTGCAGTTCCCTTCATGTAATCTGCAGAAAAGTTGATGGTTTCGGCTGAAAGGGCGGCTGTGAG